>MTMJ01000022.1 GCA_002010045.1 Archaeoglobus sp. JdFR-22
CATTTTCAGGAGCCTAAAATTTCTACTCATTATCTGAGCCTGTAGAGTGGTTAATCAAAGAAAGATTTCAATCTCCATTTTCAGGAGCCTAAAATTTCTACGAGACAAGCATGATGTGCGACACATCACCAGCAATGTCATTTCAATCTCCATTTTCAGGAGCCTAAAATTTCTACTTAAATTGTTAGCTCCTTGGAAACATGAGTTTTTGAGGATTTCAATCTCCATTTTCAGGAGCCTAAAATTTCTACAGTTGGCAGAGATAAAAAAAATGATTGAAAAATTCGAGGATTTCAATCTCCATTTTCAGGAGCCTAAAATTTCTACTTACAGACTGTTTATAAAGTATAATGTAGAAAGATTATCATTTCAATCTCCATTTTCAGGAGCCTAAAATTTCTACGATGCATTTAGTTCAACTAATTATTTTATGAGAGCAAGATTTCAATCTCCATTTTCAGGAGCCTAAAATTTCTACTCCACTGAAAACCTGATTGTTTTTATTTCCATCGATAAATTTCAATCTCCATTTTCAGGAGCCTAAAATTTCTACTTAAAAATACGGACATACGTGTAAAAGCGGAAAATAGATTTCAATCTCCATTTTCAGGAGCCTAAAATTTCTACTTACATTCTCTGCAACCATTAATCAAACAGCAGATAAGATTTCAATCTCCATTTTCAGGAGCCTAAAATTTCTACAACTCCAACACCTACAAAAGAAGCTGTTAAGAATCAAGATTTCAATCTCCATTTTCAGGAGCCTAAAATTTCTACTCAACTTCTTCCTTCTCCCTCACAACATGAATCAGCATGATTTCAATCTCCATTTTCAGGAGCCTAAAATTTCTACGGAGGGATAGAATGAAGTTTAAATGTATATCTGAGATAAGAATTTCAATCTCCATTTTCAGGAGCCTAAAATTTCTACAGATAACGAGTGGATTGTAGATGGTGTAACACAAGAGTGATTTCAATCTCCATTTTCAGGAGCCTAAAATTTCTACGCTATTTGGGGAATGGCATTTGTATTAAGTTTATTCTGGATTTCAATCTCCATTTTCAGGAGCCTAAAATTTCTACAGACGATACTGGAGATCGCAAGCTGCTTTGCGTCTCACATTTCAATCTCCATTTTCAGGAGCCTAAAATTTCTACATAAACAATCGCGTTCATAAAAGTAGATATGAGCTATTTCAATCTCCATTTTCAGGAGCCTAAAATTTCTACGGAGTTGAAGTATCTGACAACTCAAGTTTTGTAACTATATTTCAATCTCCATTTTCAGGAGCCTAAAATTTCTACGCAGGAAGATATACTTTAGAGTCTGCAATACAAACAATATTTCAATCTCCATTTTCAGGAGCCTAAAATTTCTACCTTTCTCTTCTTGTAGCTCTCTCAATTCATCCATATATATTTCAATCTCCATTTTCAGGAGCCTAAAATTTCTACATTTTAGTGAGATTAAGGATAATACAGTAACTAATGTATTTCAATCTCCATTTTCAGGAGCCTAAAATTTCTACGCATACCAGCGGTTAAAAAAGGAGGTAGGAATAAAAGAATTTCAATCTCCATTTTCAGGAGCCTAAAATTTCTACTTTATCGAAAGAATCGTGAACTACTGTTTGCTTTGATTTATTTCAATCTCCATTTTCAGGAGCCTAAAATTTCTACCTGAGAAATGAAGTCAGTAAGATGCTCTGAGTGTGGAGAAAATTTCAATCTCCATTTTCAGGAGCCTAAAATTTCTACACATAGGTAAAAAAGTCAATGTTTACAGGGTTGAAATATTTCAATCTCCATTTTCAGGAGCCTAAAATTTCTACCAAAGTTATCTGGCCTTCAACCTATACCTGGAGATGCATTTCAATCTCCATTTTCAGGAGCCTAAAATTTCTACATCGGCTTGTTTCGAGAATTTGTCGCACGTGTGGGCTTATTTCAATCTCCATTTTCAGGAGCCTAAAATTTCTACATTGTTAAGGTACATCTCAGTATATAGCTTACTCTCACTATTTCAATCTCCATTTTCAGGAGCCTAAAATTTCTACTGGTATATGGCACTGACAAGGATAGCGAGGGAGGCATGAATTTCAATCTCCATTTTCAGGAGCCTAAAATTTCTACACAGTATCACTACATTCGGTGAATGACGGGTAGATAACAAATTTCAATCTCCATTTTCAGGAGCCTAAAATTTCTACATAACCTAAATCCTCGATTATACCTTTGTCTATCAGTCTGATTTCAATCTCCATTTTCAGGAGCCTAAAATTTCTACCAGAGTCTACGTCCTCTACGGGCAGACTAAAGCGTCAGCATTTCAATCTCCATTTTCAGGAGCCTAAAATTTCTACTCATCGACATTGGCAGTGGGTATAACAAGTTTGGAAAAAATTTCAATCTCCATTTTCAGGAGCCTAAAATTTCTACGTAATCAAATATATTATGGAGAACGAGCATAGAGGTAACCATTTCAATCTCCATTTTCAGGAGCCTAAAATTTCTACGAACGTAAACTACAATGTAACTAAGTACATCATGGAGAAATTTCAATCTCCATTTTCAGGAGCCTAAAATTTCTACTGTTGTGGAGTGCTGTGACGTAGTTGGTGTATTCGCTATTTCAATCTCCATTTTCAGGAGCCTAAAATTTCTACAAATACACATTTGCACGGCAATAAGGACATCTTGTGTCTTTAATTTCAATCTCCATTTTCAGGAGCCTAAAATTTCTACGAAGAGGTGATTAGAATTAGAGCTATTGAGTTGATAGTATTTCAATCTCCATTTTCAGGAGCCTAAAATTTCTACAAAAGAACTCGTTGAAATCCATGTAGTCTATGTAAATTATTTCAATCTCCATTTTCAGGAGCCTAAAATTTCTACTGATTAAAAAGTTTGACGGTATTAGATACTACGATATAGAATTTCAATCTCCATTTTCAGGAGCCTAAAATTTCTACATGTTGGATTAGTTGGATTAGCAATGTTGAATACATACACATTTCAATCTCCATTTTCAGGAGCCTAAAATTTCTACCAATTTTTTTTCTACCAGATTCTCCTATATCTCTCCTCAAATTTCAATCTCCATTTTCAGGAGCCTAAAATTTCTACAAATGCCTTAAAATGATGCCCCCCAGAGGGGATTATTTCAATCTCCATTTTCAGGAGCCTAAAATTTCTACGTCTGTACGCCGTCGGTTATACGTCACTGCGCCTTGAAAAATTTCAATCTCCATTTTCAGGAGCCTAAAATTTCTACGTTGCAGAGAGAAGGTGATTTGATGGCAAAGAAATCACATTTCAATCTCCATTTTCAGGAGCCTAAAATTTCTACAGAGTAAATTGAGAGAGAAGGTAGAACTCCTCGATTCTAGATTTCAATCTCCATTTTCAGGAGCCTAAAATTTCTACAAATCAATGCTTTTTCCATTCAGGTATTACATAGCCTACATTTCAATCTCCATTTTCAGGAGCCTAAAATTTCTACTTTTTGTTGTGTTGGCTAATCTGGAAAAATACCTTTACTATTTCAATCTCCATTTTCAGGAGCCTAAAATTTCTACTGAGAGGTGCACTTGAAAAGGCTATGGAAATCTCGGTAGATTTCAATCTCCATTTTCAGGAGCCTAAAATTTCTACAAAAAACTTCTCGTTGGAAGTATGGGGGTTAAAAATTAAATTTCAATCTCCATTTTCAGGAGCCTAAAATTTCTACAGCTGGATTTATAGTTGTCAGAGACGATGACAGCGTTAAATTTCAATCTCCATTTTCAGGAGCCTAAAATTTCTACTCAGGATACATTTCTGCTTGCCAGAACTGAAGGAACTTCATTTCAATCTCCATTTTCAGGAGCCTAAAATTTCTACGAAGTGAAAACTGATAGCAGTGGAAAGAGGGGCTTTATTTCAATCTCCATTTTCAGGAGCCTAAAATTTCTACAACTAACTATATACCACTTTCGGTTTTGTTTTGTTATTTATTTCAATCTCCATTTTCAGGAGCCTAAAATTTCTACATGGTATTATATCAGAGTTTATGATTGAACTCATAAAAATTTCAATCTCCATTTTCAGGAGCCTAAAATTTCTACTAAATCAAAACATTGGGCTACTTGTCCGAGGTGTTTGATTTCAATCTCCATTTTCAGGAGCCTAAAATTTCTACGGAGTAATCCTTTCACAGCACCAGAACAGATTGTTAGATTATTTCAATCTCCATTTTCAGGAGCCTAAAATTTCTACATGAAGGTTTGTAACAGGGTCTGGTGCAGTAGAATCTATTTCAATCTCCATTTTCAGGAGCCTAAAATTTCTACCTATTGGTATATCGAAGATGACGGGACAACTATAGGATATTTCAATCTCCATTTTCAGGAGCCTAAAATTTCTACTTGTTCGATTGCCTTATAGTTAACAGTATAGTAACAATATTTCAATCTCCATTTTCAGGAGCCTAAAATTTCTACTCAACCTGCTGAGGAACTTAAACAACTTCATTAGAAACATTTCAATCTCCATTTTCAGGAGCCTAAAATTTCTACTGAACGGACAACCGACGGTAGTGGAAAGAGGGGGTTTATTTCAATCTCCATTTTCAGGAGCCTAAAATTTCTACACCTAAGTGGATATGTCATGATAGGTGATGTACGATACATTTCAATCTCCATTTTCAGGAGCCTAAAATTTCTACGGAGTGCAAGAGGGAGAAGTTTGGTTGTGGACAATGGGTAATTTCAATCTCCATTTTCAGGAGCCTAAAATTTCTACAAAGACTTTCCCTATGCGAAAAACTATCTTGTAATTCCAGTATTTCAATCTCCATTTTCAGGAGCCTAAAATTTCTACTCTGCTGATAGGTGTGCTACATCACCTGAATATGATTTCAATCTCCATTTTCAGGAGCCTAAAATTTCTACGTAGAATCCCACATTTATTTTAAGGAGGGCTTATGGAACATTTCAATCTCCATTTTCAGGAGCCTAAAATTTCTACACCTGCCTTGACTTAGGCATTACTGATAACTATACAACATTTCAATCTCCATTTTCAGGAGCCTAAAATTTCTACGTTAACAAGGGTCTGCAAGTTTATGTTCATGTGGTGAATTTCAATCTCCATTTTCAGGAGCCTAAAATTTCTACTCGATAACTATATGAAGCATCTCAACAGAGTAAAGGAGAATTTCAATCTCCATTTTCAGGAGCCTAAAATTTCTACCATCATCTGAGAAGGAGTTTGTATCAACAAGAGGTAGAGATTTCAATCTCCATTTTCAGGAGCCTAAAATTTCTACCCAGTAATGTGAGGTGATTACATGTCAGATGATAGATTTCAATCTCCATTTTCAGGAGCCTAAAATTTCTACCTGTAGGTTTACCAGACTGGTACAAGGGAGTTAAAGCATTTCAATCTCCATTTTCAGGAGCCTAAAATTTCTACGAGGTGTGATGAGAGATCATTTTGTTAGAATTCCACTTAAATTTCAATCTCCATTTTCAGGAGCCTAAAATTTCTACCCCACATAAAAACTGTTAAAATCTTAAAAGAATTAATAATTTTCCTTTTTTCCGTTAGATGTGAAAGAATTCCTCAATTTCAGAAGCATGTATATAAAGGAATTCTACTCGCAAAATCTGCTCAGGAATTCTCAAATTCAAATATATGCTGACTCTGGCGTTTACAGAGTCTATTACACAATTCAAAAGGGAAAAATACCAAAATAATCTTACAAGAATACTCAATAGATTCAAGTAAAAATAAAATATATTAATAATAAAATCTCATATAACAGGACTTCCAACTACTGACAGCCCCTATAATAAAAATCATCATAAAAATAATAATAGAAACAAATATAATTATGTTAGCTATATATCACCCATGTATTATCTAAATGAGGTTGAGCAGAAGTATCTCACGCTCAATCTCAGACCTCACATAAGGGAAAACCCTGTCCCGGAAGAATTAAGGGGGTGGAACTGGCACTACCCTCCCCTCAAACCCTACTATGACATTAAACTTCCTATGTATCTGATATGTAGCAGGTACTGTGAGACCTCAAGAGACGTCTATCTCTCAAAAGTTGAGAGAATCGAAGGAAAAGAGAATTATTTCATCAGGGCTGGCAAGATTACGCATTATGCCGTTTCCAGTGCAATTAACGAGGCTAAGAAACTGAACTTTAGAGAACGTTTAAACTCAAAAGAGAGTTATGGTGGCGAATTTGAGCTGGCAAAACTCGCATGGGAATATACAATGACTTCATGTAGGGCAAATTACCTCAAACATAGAGCGGAACAGGAATATGCAAGTGAGGAGGATGTGATTCTCACATCTATACCATTCCTTGTCGAACACCGAATGGATGGTAGCCTGCTGGGATGCTCGGGTTTAATATCAGTTGATTGCTTCGACTATCTTCACAACATCATTTTTGATTTGAAAGTTTCAAACCCGAGAGACCTGAGATTGTATACAACAGGATATGCGTTAATTTTAGAAAGTCTTTATGAGATACCTGTTGATTTGGGCTGTACTGTGTTTGTGAGAGAGAAAAATGGCAAAATTATCGTATCAAGAGATTTACACTTTATCGACGCAAATTTGAGAAGTTTGTGGATTGAAGAAAGAGACAGAAAATCAGGACTCGTTTACGACGAAAGAGACCCCGGAAAAGCAAGAAACTGTAATCCATATTGTATATTCAGGAATTACTGCCTATGAGGGTTGTAGTTGACGGATTTGGTAAGTATATAGGAACAGAGGGTGAACTGATAACAATCAAAGAGAAAAATAAAATCATAAGGAGGCTGAAGCCTGATGAACTCAAGCAGATTATTTTAATCGGTAATAACTCGATAGGTACAAAGGCGATAAGATTACTTTTAAAACATGCAGTGGATATAGTGATAATTGATTTTTACGGGAAGATTGTTGGAAGACTGATGCACCCAGCTGTTGGCACTGTAAGAACAAGAAGAGACCAGTATGAAGCATACAATGACAAAAGAGGTGTGCTTCTCTCCAAAGAATTCCTGTTAAGCAAATTGATTAATCAGGTCTCTTTACTGACAAACCTGGCTAAAGCCCGAAAAGACAGTAACCCGGAAGTTGCAGAAAAGATAATGCAAATCAGAAAAGAAATCTCCGCCATTGCCGAAAGTATAAAAGGCGCAAGAGGAGGCAGAATTGATGACGTAAGAGAAAAAATTATGGGTCTTGAAGGAAAAGCTTCGAATCATTACTGGAGTGCTCTATCTCTCATTTTCTCGAATTTTGGATTTAAAGGACGACATGGAATTGACTCATCACCTCGGTTTGCACAGGATATATTCAATGCAATACTGAATTATGGCTACTCCGTCCTCCATACTGAGTGTATAAGGGCTATTGAGCTCGCCGGACTTGACTGTTATGCTGGCTTCTTGCATTCAGACAAGGCAGGAAGACAGTCACTCGCTCTTGACCTTATGGAGGAATTCAGACAACCATTAATCGACAGATCAGTAATCAAACTTTTATCTTACAGGCAGATAAAACCTGATGAGTGCGAAGTCAAGAACTACTGTATTTTGAAAGATTCTGCGAGGAAGAAACTGCTGAATGAGATTATTAGCAGGTTTGAATCAAAAACCCAGTACCATGGCAAAAACATGGCATATTCCAATATAATCCTCTGGCAGGCTCGAAAAATTGCATCTTTTCTCAGAGGCGAGAGCAGGTATCAGGGTTTCACACAGAGGTGGTAAATGATAACTGTCAGTGATATTGCTCAGTATTTATATTGTCCTAAAAAAATTTATTTCAAGAATGTTCTTGGATATACATTTACAAAACCGAAAATGGACTATGCAAGAGAACTTCACAAACACATAAAGCTTTCATTTCCCGGTTGTGAAATAAGATACAATGTCCCACTTGAAAGTGAGAAAATAGGAGTAAGAGGATTTGCTGATGCAATTGTCAAGTGTGAGGCATATTTTCCTGTAGAAGCGAAATATACCCGATTCAATCAGATATATTATAGCTGGAAAACGCAGATTGCTACGTATGCTGCTCTTTTAGAGGAAGAACTCGGAACAGTTGTTAAAATGGGATATATCTATTTAATCGAGGATAAAAACCTTATGAGGATTGAGGTAACCGCCTCTGATAAAAAGAATCTGCCAAATATTGTCAATAACATAAATCGGCTAATTGAGGAAGAGACAATACCAAAGGTCGGGAAATCGAGAAAGTGTAACTATTGTGAGATGAAGAAACTCTGCTGACATAAATCTCATTTTCATACATAGTGTACCACGATACATTGAACCCGTAATTGATGGAAGACTAAAGAATGCCAGCGTTGTTCTGAAACGATTTGAAGCAAGGGCGGGCAAAAAACCAAGAATCGTTAAAGAACCTTCAGAAATATTCAGAGAAAATTATAGACTGGAGGGCTTGCTTTGAGATTGTTGATGCTTCTATATTGTGGATTTATTAACTAAATAAACTCAATTTTTTTATCTTTTACAAGCTCCACTCCAGAGTTGCTGACAACTTGAGCAGTATGGATACACTTTGTACATAACGGAATGATAAAAATACAGTCTTTTTCATCCCTTATATACTTTTTAACCTTTTTTGATAATACATCCCTATCATTAGGGTTTAACTCACCCCTGAATGCCGAGTATTGCACTCTTTCCAGCCCAAATTGCTGTAGAATTTTAACCAGTCTATTTCTATTCAAATCGTTTGTTATATCATAGACCACGAGATGAATCATGTTTTTACTAATTCGACATAGAATATATACTGATTCGATCCACTCTCAGCACTATATAAAGGAGAGGTTGTGAGAATCTTCAATTTTGAAAATTTTAAAAGTGAATATTTTTCTATCATTTGATACAATAGTGTATTCATTAAATTTACTAATTAGGGCTTGGTTCTAATTAATAAAAAATAATTATCAAATGAAACGAAAATTATAAGTATGGTAGTTCACCATCAAAATTCCGATGAACCAGTTCGAGATTCTCGTTTTTGGTTCAGCCCTGCACGATGTCGGTAAATTTGTCCAAAGAGCAAGTTGGGGGGCGAAGAAAGACCATAAAACTCATGGAAAAGAATTTCTGGATAATACACGATTCGTAGAACTATCCATTTTTGCAGAATACCACCATAAGCGTGAGCTGGACACATACAAAGGTGACAATTTAACCAAAAATTTACTCAAAATTGTATGTGAAGCAGACAACATCTCCTCTAAGGAGAGAGAAGAAAGCGAGGTCGAGTACGGGAGCCCCCTCAAATCTGTGTTCTCAAGCGTCAAGCTAAACAATAAAGAAAGCGCCCCGATGCATTATCGTCCGGCAATTCTTAAGTTAAATCAGATAAATTACCCCGAGAAAATAACAGCAGTTACTGAATCGGATTACAGGGCAGTATTTTCTGAATTTGAAGAAGAGATCAAAAAGCTGAAAAACAATCCTAATGCAGAAAAACTCTTCACAGTCCTTGAAAAATACACCACATTTATCCCGGCAAAAATGAGCCTTGAGAATGATATCTCCTTGTTTGACCATCTTAAGACTACCGCTGCTATAGCAAGCTGTCTTTATCACTATCACATTGAAGAACTCAATGGTAATCCTGATATAGAAAATAAAACCGAGAAAAAGTACCTGCTCGTGGGGGGAGATATCAGTGGCATCCAGAGCTTCATCTACACAGTTACATCTAAAGGTGCGTTGAAATACCTGAGGGCAAGGTCTGCTTTTCTTGAATTTTTAACTTACGATGTTGCTTTTGAGATAGTAGACAGATGTAAACTCACTTCTGCTAACATACTCTATGCCGGTGGTGGACACTTTTTACTGTTAGTTCCAAATACTGAAAAATCAAAGCAGATAATTCTTGACGTTAAAAGAGAAGTAAATGAAAGACTATATAACAGTCACTCAGCTGAACTTTACTTTGTTATTGATTTCATTGAGACCAACGGGAGTTCGTTAATGAACATGCAGGATGGACAGGAGAGCCTCTGGGACAAAATTCATAACAAGCTCGATTTTGGTAAGAAAAAGAAGTTTTTGGAGCTGTCTGAGAACAGAGATAAATGGTGGTTAATCTCCGAACACGAAAATAAATGTCAGATATGTGGACGGAGAGAAAGTGAACTAAAAGTTATTGAAGAAAAAAAAATTGAGGCATGCACATCATGCAGCAACCTCTGGACGCTTGCAGAAGAAATCCTGAAAGCAAGATATTTTGTCAGAACAAAGGAAGTAGTTCTCGATAAGTACTTTGACCTTCCGTTCTCAAAAATCCACTTATGTAGAAAAGATTTCGAAATGGCAGTTTTCCCGGAGAAAGATTCAATAATTTTCGTTAAAAACTCTTTTGAATTGCTTAACTTCCCTCACAAACAGATACCGATTCTTATTTCGGAGTTTGCATCGAAAGTAGGTGGTGTGGTTAAAAGCTTCAACGACTTTGAGGGCATAGGTGCAAAAAAAATTGCACTGCTTAAAATGGACGTTGACAACCTTGGGAAAATTTTCAATGAAGGTCTGGAAAGAAACACAATCTCAAGGACTTCTATGCTGTCAAGAATGCTCAATCTCTTCTTTAAAGGGCACATCGATACTTTAATTGAGACTGACACCGAATATACTCCCAAGCTATCGAATAAGCATGGAAAGGACAGAGACGTTGTGGTAATTTATGCAGGTGGCGACGATTTAATGATTGCAGGCAGCTGGAACGATGTATTCGAGCTGTCATTCCACATAAGAGAATCATTCAGAAGATATACTGCAGATAACCCGGGCATAACAATCAGTGCTGGATATGGGATTTTTGATGAAAAAACGCCTGTAAAAAGAATGGCTGACCTTGTTTCTGATAGACTTGAAATATCTAAGGAAGAGGGAAGAAACAGGATATTCATGCTTGAGAGGGGGATTCAGGCTACAAATGGCACTGTTTTCAGTAAAAGTTATGAATGGGATAAATTCCTCGAAATATGGAATAGAATCTCTGACATTTACTCATTAAACGGAGAACCCAAGCTCAAAATCTCAAAATCCCTCATCTGGAAGATACTGGAAGCAAGAGAAGTTTATCTGCGAGACCAGAAGTCTGTTTACTGGTTCATAACTCCGATGTATCATTTATCAAGAGCTGATAAAGATAAAAAAATTAAGGCAGGCAGGATATTCAGCTTTCTCTTTAAAATAAATCCTGAGGATGAGGTTCAAGAAATTTACCACGTGGATGTCCCGCTTAAAATTATGGATTTAGCAACCAGAAGAGGAGGTGGTTAATTTGGGATTTGATAGTATAATTGAATATTTTGAAATGGATGAGATTGAGGATTTCGGTGTGGCGAGAGAGAAATTCTTAACTGAGGTAGACAAGCAAAGAGGGAGGAACTTTAATAAGAAGTTAGAGAATTTTGGTAAAGAAATAGACAGAATGAGATTATTTGACAAAAAATTAAAAACTATCCGCAGCAAAGGTATTAATTATCTTAATATGAACCCTCAAAAATCAATATCTCTTGCATTCTCTTGTTCAGTTTATCTTGTATCTAAGGACCTCAAACGTTCCCAAATACGAAATATTCTAGAATTAATGTCCAACGTTAATAAGAGGAACCACTCCGAAGAGAGTTTGTCAAAGGAAATTGCAAGAATAAGATTTATGCTTGCTTACACAGCAGGTAGGATGAAACAAACAAAACCACTTGAAGAAATTCTCGACCCTCTTCTTTCACAAGTAAGATCTAAAGAGGACTTTAACACCGTTTATGAATTTTTCCAGAGTATTGTAGCCTTCCACTACTTCCTTGGAGGAGGTGATTAATTTGTTGAATAAAAAAATAATTATTTCAGGCAAAATTAAAACTGTCACAGGCTTGCACATTGGCTCTCCAAAGGAGACAGCAGAAATAGGCGGAATTGATAGTCCTGTAATAAAAGACTCCGTATCTGGACTGCCATACATACCGGGAAGTTCTTTGAAGGGAAAAATGAGGTGCCTGCTTGAGAAATCCGAAAAACCTGCCGATAAAAGTGACGAAGAGTGGTTCAACAGAAAAGTGGGAAACTCAAAAATACATGTTTGTAATGATAGAGAATCTGCCTCAAGCTGTCCAATTTGTAGACTATTCGGCTCAACAGGGCATGATCATGGGACAAATCATCCATCGAGAGTTATCTTGAGAGATTCTTTCCTTATTAATGGATGGAAAGAAAAATTCAGAAAAGAACCGTTACTCGAAGCTAAAACCGAAGCTTCAATCGATAGAGTCTCATCTGCAGCAACACCTAGAACAATCGAAAGAGTCCCCCCGGATGTGGAGTTCAACTTTGAAATTGTTTACAACGATGAGAGTAACGGAGCGACAGAAGACATCAAAAACCTCTTCAGATGCATGAAGATGCTCGAAGACGATTATCTTGGTGGTTCTGGTTCAAGAGGGTATGGAAAAATCAAGTTTCTGATAGATAGTATTTCAGAAAGGGATACAGAATACTACACTGGCAAAAAAGGTGAGAAAATTATTCTTGATGAGGAAAAAGGTGTTGAAGAATTAATTGAAACTATTGATAAACTATGGTAAGATGTATTAAATTATATCTCAAGACTCTGAGAACTGGCGGGATGCGTGGTTTCGAATCCTATGAAACCATAATCCACTCAGACACACTCTTTGGAGGAATCGTTAATTCTATTGACTACTTAGGTATAGATGTCCTGGAATTTATAGAAAAAGTATCCAGTGGAGAAATACAGATTTCCTCAGCATTCCCTTTTGAAGGAGAAATACTATCTTTTCCTCCACCAATCACTTCACTTAAAAAAGGAGACCTCGAATTGAAAAAGAAGTTCAAAAAAAGATTCCTGACTTCTGATGGATTTATTTCATTTCTTGAAACAGGCAATCTGACGGATGACTCATTTGTCCAAGAGGACTTTGCTTTGAAAAAAGACGATACAGCATTTGTAACCCTCGACAGAACTACTGCTGCATCAGACTTTAGAGTCTTAACAACAATTCACTTTAGAGAGGATGCTGGTTTATTTTTCCTCATAAGAGCATCTGATGGTGATTTCAGGAAATTTATTGACCCTGCTATTAAATTACTTGGAGATGAGGGAATTGGCGGTGAAAGGACATATGGGTTTGGTCAGTTTGACAGATACGAGGTTGAAGTCATTAAATTACCCAAACTGGAAGAAAGAAACGTAACACTCAGCCTGTCGATTGTAAATCCCGACTCCATGATAACTTATGATGTGATCAGAAGGGGTGGCTGGGTTTTCTCCAGAAAAAGCAATGCAGAATACCTTAAACCTGAAATTCTAATGTTAAAGGAAGGTTCTGTTATAAAAAATGATACAGGAATTGTGATTGACCTTGATGAACTCACTGGGAACACCTCTAAAATAGTGGGTCACAAAGTTTACATCAATGCTTCGACTTTCCCTGTCGGGATGGTGGGAGAATGAAAGTCAGGGCAAAGGTGGTATCTCCAGTCCACATAGGCTCTGGAAGAGAGCTCAATGAAATGGATTTCCTATTAAAGAACGGGAAGGTAGGCTTAATCGATTACCAGAACATCTCACCTGACTTAATTTCCGAAGAAAAAATTGAAAAGCTTAAAGCAACATCCAGAAGTGAAGTAACTCTTAATGCAATACTGAAAGTTTTTAAAGAAGAACAGCTACCCGTATCTCACTGGTTTGATTTCAGAGGGACTCCTCCTAAAAAAGCCCTGAAAATTAGAGAATTTATAAAATCCGAAAGCTACTATGTCCCGGGTTCCACAATTAAGGGTTTTATGAGGACATCAGTCCTCTTCAAATATTACAAAACTAATTTTGAGAAATTACTCATCCATCTGGAAAATATTAAAGGGAAAATCTCCGGAATGAGATTTGTTTCCCAGTATACCAAAAAATCAATTGCCAAGGATATTGAGACTCAGATTTTTGGTAAAGACCCTAGGGAAGATGTTTTCAAGCACATAAGAGTAACTGATTCAAATTTTGTTAATAACATGGCTGTATATGAAACAAGAGTAATTGGCAACCCCCAGACAATCCCCATCTACCTCCAGTGTCTCGAACCCGGCACCACATTTGAGTTTGAGATATCTTTTGGAGATTTCAGAAATTGTAAGGGTGAAATCCGTGAAATGGACTATGATAAACTTGAGAAAGCTATTAAACTGTATTCATCAGAGATAATAGAGAAAGAACTTGAATATAAGTATCCAGAGGAAGTTAAGGATTTCTACGACTCCATAAAAGGGAAAAATCTGATAAGAATTGGTCACAGCACAGGATACTATTCAAAAACTCTGGGAATGCTTGCCCAGCTTCACCCGGATTTCAATTTTATCAGGAAAAAGCTCGGCATGGGGATGAATCCAAAAACAAAAAAATTTGTGGTTAATTTCCCAAAAACCAGAAGATTGACCTTAGACAACCAGCCTCTTGGGTGGATTGAGCTGGAGGTAAGACAATGAAATCTTCGGTAATCAGTCTGCTCGGTATGAGTCCACCAGTGGTTACAAGCTTCATTAAAGGATTCTGGGAGCCTGTGACAGATGTTGTAATCATGTATACAGATGAAGATGATGTTATTTCTGGCTATAATTTAGTGAAAACTGCTATTTCCATAAATTATCCATCCATCCGAATCCATGGAGTTAAGATTCCTTTTTCAGATGTAACTACTGAGGAAGAAACATTTGAATTCATGAAAATTGCAGTTAAGACAATTAAAAATGAGAAAGAGAAACATAACTGTGAAAAAGTGTATTTGAATACTTCTGGTGGAAGGAAAAATATGGGTATAGCCGTATCCACAATAGGCCAGATTGCAGGGCTGGATGGCATCTTCCACGTTGTAAGCGAGGACGTAAAAATAGTCAATCAACAGCTTGAAGCCCTTAGAGAAGATATACGTAAATTCAGAGATGCAGTTGATTACGAAATGGAGGATATGTACCAGAAGAAGTCGAGAGAATTTAATAGCCTCCTTTTTCCCGATCCTTCAAGTTTTGAAATAATCAGGATTCCTGTTCTGCCATATCCAAAGAGCTATTTCTTTAAACTTGTAACAAACCTTAAATCGAATATAGAGTCGCTGTCAAACGAGGAGAAGAGACTACTCTGGGGTTGTGGAGTTCTTGACAAGACTGGGACAAGGTACTACCTTAGTGACTATGGAGAAAAATTTTTCAATGTTTTGATGGGAAGATGAAGTGCATCTCTTTTTTAGGTGCTGGAAATTACAGCACGACAGTTTATTATTACGGTGATTCTGAATGCGAAACAAATGTTATTCAGCAAGCTTTAAATGAGATTTTTAATCCAGAGGAAATAATACTTTTTACAACAGATTACGCAGAGCAGAAAAACTTGGATTTGGTCTTAAAAAAGCTGGAAAACATCAGAGTTGTGAAAATTCCCGATGGAAAACGAGAAGAAGAACACTGGGAGATTTTTGATTTAATCTGCAACAGTATAGATTGCGAAGAGATTATTTGCGATATTACTCATGCTCTCCGTTCAATACCGTTCATCTCTTTCCTGACCATCGCATATTTAAAAGAAATTAAAGATATAACAATCGGTAAAATAGTTTATGGAGCATTTGAAGCTAAGGATGATAAAAATAGAACGCCCATACTCGATTTGACATCATTTTCAGCAGTTCTGGACTGGATGATTGGTGTGAGAGACTTTATAAAGTTTGGAAATGCGGGCTTACTGTCGGAACTACTTAAAAAATCTAATGACAGAGCATACAGAGAGGATTTTCCTTTTAAACCAAAGAAGTTAAAGAATTTCTCGGACAGAATTACAGAATTCTCCAACTCTGTCAACCTTTTAAGACCCATAGAAGCTTTAAATTTGGCAGATAAAATTGATAAAGAACTTCTACAGGTTGAAAAGGAGATAGAAAATCTCAATCTAAAGCCTGTAACTGGAATAATGGAAAAAATCAGAGAAATCTCCAAAATAGCATACAGTGGAGAAGAATTGGACCCAAAAATGCTCGGAAGACAACTTGAGCTTATAAAATACCAGATGAACAGTGGACTGTACTTGCAGGCAGTTGAGTTCCTGAGAGAATGGATAATAAACTACCTGATTTTGGCTTTAGATTATGAAAAAAATAATTGGTTAAGTAGAGATGTAAGGGAAACGGTTGAGAAAACACTGGGCGCCTCAATTAAAAAGAAATCTGGAGAGGATTACCATGAAACAATTTTAATGGAGAGATTCGAGGCACTGGCTTTGATAGAGGAAATAACGAAAACGTGGAGTACTGTATCTACAATCAGAAACGATCTTGCGCATTGCGGGATGAATGAGAACAGAATTAAAGCAAACAAAATTCGAAAAATTGCAGAAGAATTGATTGAGATTGCCGATAATATTATAAAATCACTTTAAGGTTATAAAATCATTTAAGAAAATGGTTGGAAAATTTTAAATACTTTCCCAATTTTATTTCAATAGTGGGAAAAATGATAGTAAAATGTGATGAAAGGGGCAGAATATATCTTCCAAAAAGTGTGCGTGAAAAGCTAGGAAAAGGATTTTATCTTGTTGAAATGAAATCAGGAATTCATCTAATACCAGTTCCCGATGACCCTGTCAAAACTCTTGAGGAAATTGGTAAAAAGCTTCCCGAGAAATCACTGAAGGAATTGAAAAAAGACATTCGAAAGCAGGCAATGGAGGAGCTTAAGTGATTTATGCAGATACAGATTTCTTTCTTGCTCTGCTAAAACCATCAGACTGGTTGAAGGAGAAGGCAAAAGATATTCTCGAAGAATACAAAGGTAGTATAACAACCTCGGAGGTTACTTTTATTGAACTCATGCTTCTGGCAAAGAGATATAATCTTGATTTTATCGAAATCACCACGAGCGTCATGAATATTTGTGGAATAGATGATCCGACCTTTTTAAAAGCCGCAATGTACATTGAAGAGGGAGCAGGTGTTTTTGATTCATTCCATGCGGCACATTGCCAAGGTAAAATAATAAGCTCAGATAAGATTTACGATAAACTCGGTATCCAGAGGATTGAGCTTGAAGTCCGAAATAATGATTCAGGATTCTGATATTTCGTAGAATCCCATTCCGAAGCTCGATTTTGAACCAGCACCTACCAACTCACCAATTCTCAGCAATTTACGTCCGTTTTTATCAAGTTTTGCTTCATATTCTGCCTCCCCAGTATATCCAGTGAAGAACCGTTTCCCAAAGCGTTTAGACCTGTGAAAAAGTTTATGTTTCTTCAAAGATGAGCGGACTATTTTATCATCGCATTTGTAATCAGGCACATTTCCTTTCCCATATTCGTTAACGTAGAGAATCAATCTTCTCCTTACCATGTGAATAAGGTGATCAAGACCCAAAGGTATCTTTTCCAGTTCAAAAGGAGTTAAGAAATTTATTTTAATTATTCCAGACTTTCTACCTGAGAGATTATCGAGATTGATTGATTTGATACAATCTATATTTACAGAGTTACCATCATAAACAAGTTCCCCTGTAAAAAGGTCTTTAATTTCAGTTAGAACGTATTTTGAATGTGTATTTAATCCTGTCTTCCCGAGGTATCTGACTCCATAGACAATATGGGGTATATACTGGATAAAATCTCCAAAAACATTTATTCTCAAAGTCAATGCCCCAGAACCTTCAACACTTTTACCAAAGAAAGGTGGAATGAAAATAATGGGTCTGACAGGCTGGCTTTTTCCAATTTTTTGCCTGTCCTGCACATAGAGGGCATAATACAGACAATCTGTTCTGGTTCCACAGTTTTTACACTCTGGCTTTAGAAAACCACAGACCGCCTTTAATAAAACGCTACCAAAACCACCCCTGAATTTATTTCCCATCCAGTAGGGCAACCGGTATTCCGGAAATTCAAGGTTAGCAACCAGACTGGTAAATTTAAGGTTAAACATTAAACTGAAATTCAACTCTACATGTTAAACTTTTTGAAATTTGACTGCCGATTCTCTTTGAACAGCCCATTCTCATCTAACTGTATAAAGTTCAAGATAAAAATCAAGAAAATTTAAATATAGTAAGGAATCAAAAACTATGTAAGGAAAAATAGATAAGGTAATGAGATATGGAAGCAGCAAAGCTATCATCAAAATTTCAGCTAACTCTACCAAAAAAGGTTAGAGAAGACCTTGAGGTAAAAGAGGGGGACAGAATAGTCTTTATAAAAGAGGAAAAAAGCTGGGTAATTATAAAACTCCCCAGCGACCCGGTAGAGGCTCTGAAATATCTGGGAAGAAAAGCAAACCTTAAAGGCACGGCAAAAGAAGTTCATGAGGAGATGGAAGCTTGGGAAAGATAGGAATTGACGCAAACATTTTTTTATGTGTTCTCCTTCCAGAATCCACAAAAACTGACAGAGAGAACGTAAAAGCATCTGAAAGAATTTTAAAATCAATAAATACTGAGGATACAGGAATTACAAGCTCAATAGTGTTTGCAGAAGTGGCATGGGCATTTTTAAGAGAAGGAAAATACGAGACTGAGCTTGAAGCAGTTAAACACGTCATTCAAACTATAAAAGGGCTGAAAATTCTCAAAGTGGATGAAGAAACAGCTTGGAACGCTGGAAAACTGCGAAGAAGATATTACAGCAAAAAACTCCAGCTTTCGTATCAGGATGCAATATATCTTGTAACATGCATTAAGGAGGGAGTGGATGTTTTCTACACAACTGATTCTCATCTGTTAAAGTTGAGAACAGAGATTCCGGTAATGGAAGCAAAGAATTTTTAGCAATTTTATCAAAAAATCTTCGATATCAATCCTTCCCCAGTATCTCATCAACGATGTCAAGGAGTTTCTCATCAACCTTCTTCTTAGGTGTACATTTCTCACAAACAGGCAGTGTCTCAACATACTCTTTATAAAGACCTCTACGCTTTACAGCCATGTAGTGAGTGCACTCATCACAGATAGGAATTTTGCAGAATGAACATCTCCTCCACATAACTTCAAAGTCTTTTTCTTTCAGTTCTCTACCACATTTTGAGCATTTCATATTAACAGATTATCTGAACAGGATATTAAGTTAATGTCCAAGCACGCAGAAATAAATCAGAAAGAGAAGAAGTAATAAGGCTAAATCAAGCCAGCTCTCTGGAGAAGCAGAATATCTTCAGTTCCAAGCTTCTCACCATTCTTAAACATCTCATAAACTTTCTTTGCCTTTTTAACAAGCTCTTCCCGTTCTCTTTCTTCCTTGCTCTTGACCTGCTTCGCCTTCAGGGCTTTAATCACCTTGTCAAGGTCTTTAATGTCTTTTCTTATTTTGATAACTTCCAAATGTGATTTATCTGCTTCTTTCTTGCTCTCTATAAACTTCTCATGGAGAGAATCTGCAGTTGCCCTCTTTTCGTCCACTTCAGCAAATATTCTCGTCATCTCTGCATGATAAACATCAGCCTCTTCAACAAAAGCCAGCATCTGCTGGTGGATTTCTCTCGCCTTATCTTTGAGGTCTCTGATTTTGTTAATAAGCTTTTTAAACTCTTCATGGGTTTCAAGCTGCTCTTTCCTCTCCTCAAGCTCTTTTTTGAGCTTTGCAATCCTCTCAACAAGTGTTCTCTCTTTATCAATTGTAAGGACTGCTGTCTGCTGTTTGAACTCAAGTCTTCTGATTTCCTTCTCAATCTCACCGAGGGGTCTTCCGCCCTTATCGAGATTCTTTCTCAGCTTGTCGAGTTCTCTGTAGTACCTATCGATTTCGCGGTGCAGAGTTGTCCTCTTTGTTTTTACTTCCTTGGCTTTCTCATTAAGTTCGTCTCTTTTCTCCTTAAGCTCCTTAGCCTTCGCAAGTAAATCCTTTACCTCTTTATTCAGCCTGTCTCTTTCCTCTGCATAGTCTTTTGCTGCTCTATTGAGTTCATCCCTCTTTGCAGCAAAATCTTGCAATTCTTTCTCTAACTGGTCTTTCCTTTCTATCAATTTTTCCAGCATCATATTCCCACAACAGATTTTTTATTGGAATTGTTGTGTTATTGTTGATTTTTCGGTATTCATTCTGGTTATTCGAGTTGTGATATAAATTTTTCTCCAGTGATAGTGATTAATGCTTTGTGTTCTTTGGAGATTGTTCAGGGTTGAGGCAAATGCATCAAAATTTAAATTTTTCTCTACCTTGCATTAATCTGCTAACAGATATCCGGAAATTTATATGCGGGAGATTCCTCAAAAGTGTATTTTATCATATTGAACTCCTTTTTAAGGTCATAAACCTCCTGCCTTAACTGAGATTCTCCTTTTCTGTTACTGACGGCATCATAAATTATCTCAGCAATCCTTTCCATCTCACCTTCTTTCATTCCTATTCTTGTGACTTCCTGAACTCCAATTCTTATTCCTGAAGGGTTTCTGCTGTCTGAAATGTTGTCCCATGGCAGCAAATTCTTGTTAAGAATCACATTGATTTTCTCGAGCTTCTTAGCAACAGGGTCTCCACCTCCAAACTCTGTTACATCAACAGCAACCTGATGAGATTCAGTAAACCCAGCACGCTCCCCGATCACGTTAAATCCGAGTTCTTTCATTTCTTCAGCAAGTCTTTTAGCATTTCTGATAATCTGCCTTGCATAAGCCTTTCCAAATTCTTTCATCTCCATCGCAGCAATTACATATCCTGCAAGAGTATTCAGGTGATGGTTGCTTATCACTCCGGGAAACACAGCGGTATCAATTTTCTTAGCCAGCTCCTTTTTGGAGAGAATTATTGCCCTCTGAGGCCCGAAAAAGGTCTTGTGAGTTGAACCTGCAAGGACATCAGCCCCCTCTTTCAATGGTGCCTGAAACTCCCTGCCTGCAATAAGTCCGAGTACATGACTTGCATCGTAAAAAACTCTTGCCTCGATCTCAGAAGCAATCTCAGAAATCTCCTTCACAGGCTGAGGAAACAGAATCAAGCTCGAACCAAGCACAAACACCTTTGGTTTCTCTTTCAGTGCAATTTTTCTTGTCTCATCCACATCAATATTAATAACATCATTATCAAATGGATAATATACTACCTTGAGTCCCCTGATTCCCGCTGCCGAGATTCTGTCGTGCGATATGTGCCCTCCGCATGGAACAGACATGGACATTATCGTATCACCGGGTTTTGTAAGGGCAAAGAATGCTGCGATGTTTGCAACAACGCCTGAAATGGGCTGAACATTCACATGCTCCACATCAAAAATCTCTTTCGTGATTTTTATCGCTGCATCCTCAACACCATCGATGAAGTAACATCCCTGATAGAATCTCTTTCCGACCTTACCTTCAGCATATCTGTGTCCTAGGTCAGAAATGAAGCATCTTCGCACAGCAATACTTGTTAAATTTTCACTGGCAATTAGCGGTATTGACTTCTCAAAAAACCTGTGATGCTGGTCTATTATTTCGAATATCTCCGCAGGAGTGGAATTCTTGAACTCACTCATGATGCTTGCTGAGGGTAAGATTATTTAATAGTTTTTATAACAGACAGAGAGCTTGAGAAAGACACAGAGCTATTTCATTGCTTTTATGATACCTCAACAATCCTTTCTTCTCTATACCCTGTAATAACCCTGAATTCTCCTCTTAACTCCCTGTCAAGTTCCTCATCCCCTGTATCCACCCGTAATTTATCAATTTTACTCAATTTGTTGCGGGTAGAGATTACAATGATATTATCTCTACCAACCTCTCTTATAACTGCGGGACTTATCTGCTGGTTTCCTCTACCAAAAATAAATCCCTGACCTCCGATAGGAGTAACAATAATTTTTACCTTTTTACCTCGGATAATGGAAAGAATCTGCCCCTCATTAACGTCGCTTGCAATTATTTCACCATTCTGAGTAATGTCAACTCCGAGCAGGCTTTTATCAATTCCCATTATCTTACCCACTGCGTAAACGGTTGAACCCGGACACATGATGTAAATCTCTTCACCCATCAATTCTGAGACATATTTTGCAATCTCATACTGGTTGTCCAATTCCTCAGCGGCAGATACACTTGCGATTTTTCTCGATTGAATGAATTCGGGGTCGTAAGGAGTTGGAGCATAACCATACAGCTTCGCTGTCAGCCTCCCCTTTCTGAATTCCTCTTCATCAATATCCATCACTTCAACCATACTCAAAGGTAAGCCCATTCTGATGAATTTCTCAATTATTCTTACTCCAGCTTCAGGGTTAACAGCAAAAACTCCAGAGTACATCTTGACACCAGAGGGAATTCCCAGAACAGGCACATTGTTCTTTAAGCCATTGAGAACATCTCTTGCAGTCCCATCTCCTCCGACAAACACAATGAGATTCACAGACATCTCAGAGAGCTCCGATGCCGCTCTGACAGTATCCTCAGAAGATGTTTTTGAGGATATTGAACCTACCACCTCTGGCTCAAATCCTGCCTCCACACATTCTTTCTCTCCCATCTCTCCCGGATAGGTTATCAGTCGAAAGGCATTTTTTAGATGGTGAAGTTTTTTTAAGGTCTCAACAGCCCTCAGAGGAGACACCGGTTTTGCACCCAGTCTGATTGCTTCTTCAAGTACTCCATCAGTCCCCTTCAATCCAACCCTTCCACCCATTCCTGCTATGGGATTAACAATTAAACCAATTTTCAACCTCTCTTTTGCTCTTGAGTAATCTTGATATCCATGAGCAACTCCAAAACAACGCAGAGCTTTGAGGACTTCCTGAACATCATCTTCCATTTTCACCACAGTACCTACAGCTTTACACCACTATACCCATAATTATAGATTATACTTTTTTCTGGAGATTAAGCTAATAAACATTAACTTTTTAAAGTTTTAGGTTACTCAGTCATCCATGACTACCAAGATACTGTTGAGTGAAGAAGACATACCAAAGGAATGGTACAATATAAACCCCGACCTTCCGAAACCGTTGCCACCACCGATCGACCCCGGAACTCACGAACCCATTAAACCCGAAGTGCTTGAGAGAGTATTTGCAAAAGAACTGTTGAAACAGGAAATGAGTCAGGAACGCTGGATACCGATTCCCGAGGAGGTCAGAGAGATTTACCAGATCTGGAGACCAACTCCGCTGATAAGGGCAAAGAGACTTGAAAAACTTCTGAAAACTCCGGCGAAGATTTACTACAAATATGAAGGTGTAAGCCCTCCCGGCTCCCACAAACCCAATACAGCAGTTCCACAGGCTTACTACAATGTTAAACAGGGTATTGAGAAGCTCACAACTGAGACCGGGGCTGGACAGTGGGGTAGCTCACTTGCTTTCGCTGGAAAGATGTTTGACATTGACATCACCGTTTACATGGTAAAGATCAGTTACGAGCAGAAGCCATACCGGAAGAGTATGATGCATGCATGGGGGGCTGACGTCACTCCAAGCCCCAGCAACAGAACGAATTTTGGCAGAAATATGCTTAAAAAGGACCCTAACCATCCGGGAAGTCTTGGTATAGCAATCAGTGAGGCAATAGAGGATGCAGTAACACACGACAATGTGAGATACACTCTCGGAAGTGTTCTCGGACATGTACTTCTGCACCAGACAGTTCAGGGACTTGAGGCAAAGAAGCAGTTTGAGATGATAGATGAATATCCTGATATAGTGGCAGGTTGTGTTGGAGGTGGAAGCAGCTTTTCTGGATTGAGTTTTCCATTCTATTATGACAAGATAACTGGAAAAGCACCTAAAGATGTAAAGTTTGTGGCAACAGAACCCACTTCATGTCCAACTCTGACCAAAGGAATCTACACTTATGACTTTGGCGACACAGCAAACATGACACCTCTACTGCCGATGTATTCTCTTGGATCTGATTTTGTTCCAGCACCTATCCACGCAGGGGGGTTGAGATACCATGGAGATGCGCCCTCTCTCTGCCTTATGGTAAAAGAAGGTGTTATTGAGGCAAAGGCGTATGATCAGGTGTCTGTATTCGATGCCGCTGCAATGTTTGCAATGAGTGAAGGAACCATTCCGGCACCTGAGCCTTCTCACACAATACGGTATGTCATAGACGAAGCATTGAGATGCAAAGAATCCGGGGAAGAAAAGGTAATTCTGTTCAACCTCTGTGGACATGGACACTTTGACATGGGAGCATATGATGAGTACTTCGAGAACAGACTGAAGCCGTGGGAATATCCACAGGAAAAGGTTGAAGAATCGATTAAAAAGCTACAGGAGAAATTTCCGTGGGTTAAAGACCTGCCATACTTAAAATAATCTTTTTTTATCTCTCCCCTTATCTGTCTGACATTCAGTCTGATGTGAATAGATAATAGAATATCGTTTTCAGAAGGATTCAGGAACTTACTTTCGCCACACTCACTGCCTTTTTTATCAACAAGTCAGATTGAGTTCAATGCAATTCAATGTGAGCTGGGTATTGAGATGCCTTAGATGGAGTTATCTCAAGTATATGTATCCTGAAGAGGATATTTTCGATGTTGCAAAGCGTGAGTCGGGAATTCTGGCAGAAGCGAGAGCATATGAGTACTTAAAGAAATTCTACCCCCGCAAAGGAAGAAACAGGAAGCTGTATTTCAGAAATTTTTCTCTTTCGGGAAGACCCGACTTTATACTTAACGGAGCTGTTATTGAGGTGAAAAAATCGAGATTATGGAAGATAAGGCGTGAATGGATTGCTCAGCTCAATTTATACCTCCTTTTCGAGAAATCAGAGGATGGCTACTTATTTGAAGTTGGAGATAATGGATTCAGGATTACAAAGTATAAATTTAATCCTGAAATTGTCAGAGGTGCCATTGATTACTTCTCGATTCTTGAAAGGCACATCAGCCGGAATAAAATTCCAGTAAAATCAAACAGCCATTACTGTAAACATTGCAGCTACAGACACCTCTGTGAATCTTTTAAATAAAACTTAAGTTCTGTGGTGCAGATGAAGAACAAATGAAGCAACGCATGCTTAAGGAAATCATTGAGGATAGGAAGAGCGGTTCTTCAAGAATTGTAAGAAAGACACTTGAACTCCTTGAAATTGTCGATGAGAGTGAAAGGAGTGATGTCATCAGGGAAATAAGGAAAGCTCACCCGTCAATGGCTGGGATTTCACAGATTATGAAACTGGCAATGGAGATGGATATAACCGAAATAAAAGAGAAATTTCTGGAAATGGATGAAAAAACGATTGAGAATCTCAATGACCTTGTCTCCGGTAAAACGGTTGTTGCGATAAGCAGAAGCCATATTACGGAAAAAGGTTTGCTTTCAGCAGGTAGGGTAATTGTGCTAACTTCAGAACCCGGAGGAGAGGGAAGAGATACTTACAGGTATCTTACAGGTAATGAAGTCGATTCCACTATTGTTTCTGATTCCATGATGGGATATGCTGTAAGCGAGTGCGACATTGTGGTGGTTGGAGCTGACACGATTTTGGCTTCCGGTTTCGTGAATAAGGTCGGGACTCTTCCTCTTGCCCTTACTGCAAGACACTGCAATAAGGAATTTTATGTCGCAGCCCCTTCCTACAAAATCGCAGACGAATGCGATGTTAGAATGCCATTCGAATTTGTGCCGAAGGAGTTTGTAACTGCTGTTGTATGTGAGAAAGGAATCTGCAGATTTTGGGATTTATTTAAAAATCATGGGTAAAAATTCTGATTGAAGAATATCTATCTTTATTTTCTTATTTTTATCAAGCCAACTTCTTTATACCCCAAAATCTTTCAAATCCATCTTGCTGTAAAGGATTTTCACATCTGCAACATTATCATATCCAAGAACTTTTTCTCTTGTCTCTTCGATCTGACTCTTGCTGCTCGCATGCATCATAAAATATACAGGATATTCCCAGTTCTCCGGTACATTTCTCACAATCAGGTGTGTTATCTGTGGAAGATCATTCAAAAGTCTCAGCGCAACCTCTTCAGCACTTCCTTCAGGTTTTATAATAGTCATACCATTTTCATTAATTCCTATCCTTCTTTCACTCAGAACACCGCTAAAATCCCTTACAACACCTTTTTTTATCAGTTCTGCAATCAACTCCACAATCTCTGATTCGCTATAACCATTTTCTGCAAATTGCATGAAAGGTCTTTCTTTGACTTCAAGATTCTCCAATTCTTTCAACATTTTTGAGTCCAGTCCGAGTTCATCTACAAATGGAATTGTCTCAGGTTCAATTCCCTTGTTACTCCACGAAATTCCTTTGAAAAGGTCATATTTTACATCCATCTTGTAAACTCTTTTTGTTGGCAGAATTACGTAATCGCAGACGTTACATGTCTTCATAAGCTCTTTAACCTGTGCAATCACTTCATCTTCAGTCCTTGCCTTAAAGGTGAACCAGACGTTGTAATTCTCATGAGTTCTCCAGAAATTATGTTTGGGTCTGGTTCTGTTAATCATCTTTGAAACTTCTTCAATTCTGTTTTCCGGGACAGATGCACCAACAAGTGCTGCCTTACTGACCATTCTGAACGCCTTGTAGTTGAGATTCGCCCCAATCCTCTTGATAACTCCACTTCCCCTGAACATTTTAACCTTAGCGATAACGAACTCTAAAGGCAAACCAGTATTAGTAGAGAGATCATAAAATGGATTCTCAGTGAGAGGGAACTCGTACTGAATTGCCATTAAAAGAGTCTTTTCTTCCTGGCTGAACATAGATTACTCCTCAGAACTGTATTCTTACAAGGCTCTCATCAATTTCCCTTTTTCCGCTGGTATATTCCTCTACAAGCTTTTCTGCAAGGCTTCTCGCTCCCTCAACGTCTTCATTTCTTATTAACTCTCTGAATTCTTCATCAGCGCTTATAACAAAGTAAAGTTTCATCCTCATCTGAACAGGCACGTTGATTGCCTTCATGTGTTTCTTTAGATGGTGCATTGCCTTCAAAAAGTATATTTTCTCATCATCCTCTTCGAGCATTTTCTGGAATTCGTCTCTCACTTTTCTTGCGACAACACCACTCTTGCCTTCAGTTGTTACAGCGTATCTTATGCCCTCAACATCACCTTCGAACGGAACGACGACTTCAGTCCTGTCTGCGTCATTCGCAAGATTTACCAGAACCTTGTATTTTCTTGCAAGCTTCTCCACAATGTCATTAATCTTCAGATTCCCGATTGCAACCGTCACAATATTGCTCCATGCAATTAGAGGTTCAAGAGTTTTCTCATCAAAGGCATCCCCCTCAATAAGTTCGATTTTAGTATCTTTTGATAGTTCCTGAAGTTCTTCAGTGAAATCAAGACTGATTACCTTTACGTTTGCACCTGCATCTCTAAATTTCTTCGCCCTTACAGTTCCCACACCTCCACCACCGATGGTGAGGACGTTCTTTCCTTCAAATTCTATGTATAGAGGTATTCTCATCAGTAGTTCTTCCCTTCAAAACTTTAATAATTTTTCCCCCAACCTGCAGACAGAGATAATTTCCAGAAGAGGTCTACAAACTTATTGTTTCGACGAGTGCCAGAATCAAAAAAGATCGAGCGGTAGGTAAAAGAATCTCAATGTTCTTAGAATGCTCTCAGATGGACCATGTCAAATCCCAGATTCCTCAAAACCCACGATATATGCCTTCTATGGCATCTTCTCCAGTCATTCTCTTTGCAGACGAGCATCACTCTACCATGAGAGTAAAGGTCAATTAGTTTATTCATCCCATCAAGAAAGTCTTTAGTCTTCATATATTCATGAAAATTCTCCCTTTCCATCAATTCAGGAATTTCTACGCTCTCAAAAGGAGTTTCACATCCGAGGTTTACGTAGGATTTAATTGAGAGTCTTGGCAGAATCCTCTTGAACTTTTCGCTCCTGAATGCGCTCACTCCAGCGGTAAAAAATTTCATGTCAAGAAGAGCACCTCTGAGACTCGAATTGAAAAACCTGTCAGAGAGTATGTTAACATTGCTATTCAAACCCCTTACATACCCGAACCAGTAAACGACATACCCGTCTCCAAATAACTCCTGATACCTGAGATACTGCTTTTTAGAGTAAAATCTATGTGTTTTTGGGTCACCGAAAAGTGCCTTACTCTCTATCCACTTAACAAGCTTCTCATTAACCCTCAACGGCTCTGGAAAGAAAAAGTCGGGTGTTTTCTTCTCACCTCTCATCTCATATTCATCCTTGAAATCAATCTCCCTATTCTCCAGCCATACTTTGATAATCTTCTCTCCAAGTTTACCCCTCGCAAACTGATGTCTTACAGCAAGAGGAGAATAGATGTAGTCTGTGAAGAGAGATTTCCAGATCAGATACTCAAGTCTCTCATTATCAACCCTGGAAGGATTCTGTATAGAATTTCTTATTTCCGACTTTGAATATCCTATTGCTTTCAGTAACAGTCTCATTCTCATAACTGGTGTCAGATCCAGCCAGGGTGGCAACCTTTTTTTAGATTTCCAGTAATTCTCGATAACATTGAGTTTCTGAACAGCAACAGGATGTTTTTTCTTTACCATATCCACTCTTTTTTGAGATAAAATCGTGAATAAAGCCCCTCTACTGTAAGGAAATCTGTATAAATCTTTAATACTTTTCAATTCCCACCTGAGTTTTTGAAAATCTTTTATTCCAATCAGCAACTTTTCACCTGTTATTTTTCTTACCTTTAAATCTCAGGGAGTAAACAAATAAGACTCTTACTCTTCCTTCTCTCAAACCTGCATATTTTGTGCTCATTTTTATCTCAGGTTTTGAATTCTCAGTTCTCTTTAATTTCGACATGAGTGTTCTTGCATCATTCACGTCCGTGATATAAACATTGAGACCTTTGTCTGTATCCTCATAATCAAAGCCTGAGCAGTTCTTCTCAACAGCCTTTTTGATTTTATCCTTATCCATTTCTCCTCTTATCTGCAGGATTGCTGGATGCTTCATTCAGATATATTTGTTTTGTTAAACATTAAATACCTACCGGGTTAAATCCTGATATGAAAAATTCTATCAGATTGCTGACAATCGAGTTTGAGTTAAACTACATCAACGTGATTTCAAGAAAAAATTTGAGAGAGCATGCGGCGATAAGGCTTATCCTTTCAGCTTTAGCCAGTCCAGAAGAAATAAGAAATTTGAGAGGAGTAGATATCAAAAAAGATAGGTCAGACTTTCGAGTGAGACTGAAATCTGCTGGAAAAAGTCGTATCTCGCCGGTAGATGAAAAAACATACCTGATTCTGAAGGAACTTTTTAAGAAGGGCGATGACGTTTTCTGTGGGATTGAACTCGACGGAATTGTGGCAAAGTATTCTCCGCCGGGTAGAAAGTACGATGTCAGTAAGCTAAAGAAGTCTGTAATCGAAATATTAAGAGATTGCCTGTTGATTGGAGATAGAGATCTTGTCCAGGATTTATTAAAAGGGAGAAATATCGAAAAAGTCTCGGACTTCCTGAGAGACTTTCATCCAATGTATTCCGGGATGTGGGAGCTGGATGATGAAGAAGCAGCAAGAGAATTCCTGATTTCATACTCGAAGTACACTGGAATTCATGACGTTGCTCTAATTGCAGAAAAAATTGATGAGGATGAGAGGAGGATTCTTGAACTGTTAAAATGAGCTGATGTTATTGAAATAGTCTTATGTAAAAATTTTTATTAACCTCTTTTTCGCAAAAATCAATGATTGAACTACTGTTCGGTATTTTTATAGGGGCTGTGAGTGGTTTAACACCGGGCATACATTCCAACACTCTTTCAGCAATGATTATTGTGTATTCAGGATACTTATTAAACTTCTTCTCTCCTGAACAGATTCCAATAATGATTTTTTCTGCTGCAATCACCCATACCTTTCTTGATATCGTACCAAGTGTTTTTACGGGAGTTCCGGATGAGGACACAGCGATTGCTGTCCTCCCTGCCCATGACATGGTGCTTGATGGTAGAGGTGTGGAAGCAATTTCAATTTCCGCTTTTTCGAGTTTGTTCTCTTTTTTTCTGTCTCTGCCATTATTTTTCATCTTCTTAACCTTTCTAAATCGAATGAGCGGTTTGGTAGATGTTATTACGATTTATTTCCTGATTTCAATATCTATTTATATTATCATGATGGAGAGGGAGTCATTCAGCACTTCTATGAAAAAGAAATTTTATGCTTTTTCAGTTTTCACAGTATCCGGAATACTGGGGTTGGTGGCATTAAAGTATTCTCATCTTGCTGAGCTGACTCCTGCATCCTCTGTCTTGTTACCCCTTTTCAGCGGTTTATTTGCATCGCCAGCGCTGATTACGAGTATCGTTGAAGAGTCGAGAATCCCTGAACAGAAGCTCAGTTCCAAACTACCCGGTGTAAAAGAAGTACTGACAGGTTCGCTCTCCGGCTCACTCGTCTCGATATTTCCCGGTGTCAGTTCGGGAGTCGCAGCTGCGATATCTTCAGCGGGTTCGAGGAAGAGTGAACAGTACATCTCCACAATAAGTGCAGCGAATACATCAAATGCAATGCTCTGTTTTGCGGTATTTCTGACATTAGGAAAAATAAGGAGTGGAGCAGTTGATGCCGCTTCAAAATTTTATTTTGAGGTGGAGGCGTTAATCATCGCAGGAGCTCTGACATCTCTTGCTGCTGCCCTGCTGACAATTCTGTCCGGAATAACCGCATCAAGAATACTTCCGCGGCTCAATTTCACCTTATTCTCCTCCCTTGTACTGATTCTCCTGACCTTCTTCATTTATTTTTTGACCGGGTGGTTCGGTCTGATGGTTTATGCTATTGCAACTCCCATAGGACTGTCAACTTTGTTTCTACAGGTAAGAAGAATAAACTGTATGGGTTGCCTTATCATTCCGGTAATCCTCTTTCGTGCGGGTTTTTAACTCACTGCTTTAACCTATACAATCCTACCAATCATCTCTCTGTAGTAGGAGATAGCTTCTTCAATGTATTCCTTTTTCAGCTTACCCTGGGGGGTTTCTGTTTCAAAGATTCTTTTCGGGATTCTTAGGGAATTCAAGTCGAATCCGAGCTGCATTTTTAATTTCAGTTTTTCAGCATAAATCTCTTCACCCAGTTTGATGAGCCTGTCCTCTGTGAGTTTAATCCCGAGCGGTTTGAATCCTTCGATTATTATCTCGGGAGTAAAAACTCCTCGTGCAAAGAAGCACACAACAAGACTCGACAGGATTTGTCTCCATTGCTCCTCTTTCACAAGCTCGTCAACAAGCTCTTCTGGCTTCAGTTTCTTCTTCTGGTCAATCGCATAACCGCCACCATCAAGATGGCTATGCCTTAATCCGATGAGGCTGCCTACATGTGTTCCATGGCCTGTGTGGTAACCTGGCATCTCATTCTTTCCAAAAGCAAGGGCAAATTCACCTCCTCCATAAACTTCTGATACCTTATCAACACCCTGAGCTAAAAGCCTGTAAAATTCATTGGGTTGTTTGGAGATGTAGCCTGTCGCCCTGATGTACTCCTCACTGTTCCCAAACGCCAGTTTTGTAATCGTGTCATCCTCAGTGATTAGCCCGGCTTTCAAAGCTTCAGTAGCCCATGCGAGGCAGACGCCAGTACTCATTGCATCAAGACCCAGTTGCTCCACTCTCAGTATCAGTTTGAGTAATCCATCTCTTGAGCTAATTCCAAGCATTGAACCGAGTGCGTATATCAGTTCGTAATCATATGATATCATTATTGTTTTGTAAAAATACTCTTTGCCCTCGTATGGCTCTCTCAGAACTGCAATGTGGATGCAGGCAATTGGACAGTGGTTGCATGCAATTCTCCTCCCAAGATTCTTATCTGCAAGTTCCTCTCCACTGATTTCCTCAGCATTCTCAAACTTCGCTGATGTGAGATTTTTTGTGGGTAGACCGCCAAGCTCGTTAAGTGGATTTACGTTTACTGCTGTTCCAATCAGATGATACTTCTTCATTGCTCCCGATTCAAGTGCAATCCTGTATATTTTATCATATATCTCTCTGTAACCCTTTCTATTATCAGGAATCTTACTCAATTTCCCGTGGACTACCAGGGCTTTCAGCATTTTACTTCCAAATACCGCCCCAAGTCCGAGTCTCCCGAAGTGTCTGTAAGTCTCTGTCATTACACAGGCATACCTCACGAGGTTTTCTCCCGCACCTCCAATACGCATAACAGTCCTGCTTCCTCTTCCACCCTGCTCTTTTTCGGCAATAATTCTGCCTATAAGTATTGCATCCTCAATTCCCCAGATAACTCTCGCATCTTTAAAGTGAACCCTGTCATTCTCTACTACGACATAGATGGGTTTCCTGCTTTTACCTTTGATTACAATCGCTCCGTAACCTGCGTTTGTTATTGCTGTAGCTGTCCTTCCTCCTGCATGACTCTCCCCGAGATTTCCGGTAAGCGGGCTTTTGAATAGCGCTACGGTTTTAGAAGCAAGTGGATATGCTGGCGTAAATGGACCTGTGGCAAGAACAATTGTATTGTCAGGACTTAGCGGGTCAGCATCAGGTTTAAGTTCCTCCTTAAGCAGTTGAATACCAACACCTACCCCTCCAATCCACCGGTTAAAGAGTTTCTTCCTGTCTTCAATTCTGTAGGAATAATCCGATAAGTCAATTGTTAGAACTTTTGAGTTCATTCTTCCACCTCCACGTAAGCCAGAACCTCATGTGGACAGTAATCGACACAGTACCCGCAATGGATGCAGACTGCAGGCTTCCCATTTCTTCTTTCGAAGATTGCTCCGATTGTGCAGGCTTCAAAACACATCCCGCATGCAATACAGGCTTTCTCTTTCAGGATGACGCCTCCTCCTTTCTTCGGAACAAGTGCATCAGTCGGGCAGACCTGAACACAGGGTGGTTCCTTACAGGCTCTGCAAAATATTACGGTAGCACCTCGCTCAAAACCGCTTAAACTTGCAGCGAGAATACCTGATGCGTCAATTCCAATTTCAGGATTTCTGGGTCTTCTTCTTGAACATGCGTACATGCAAAGGGAGCACCCCACGCATTTCTCAATATCTTTAATAAAGAGTTGCTTTACCATACATTTATAAAGATATATACCATTATTTTAATTTTTCTGAGGACAAAAAATTTTGTTAAAAATCACTCAACGGTATAACCTTAAATATCTGCCTGAATATTCATACCATGCATCCTTTACTCAAGAAAGAAGGTTTCATCCTCGATATTGATGGCGTTATTGGTAAGGGCGAAACTCCAATTACAGAAGGTGTCAATGCGGTTAAAAAGTTAAAAAAAGCTGGAAAAAAACTTGTTTTTGTATCCAACAACTCGACAAGGAGCAGAAGTATAATGATAAATAGATTCAGGAGATTCGGTCTTAATGTTAGAGAGGATGAGATGCTTTTATGCACTTTTGCAACAGCCCGCTACCTCTCGAGAGAGAAGCAGGGGGCAAAGATTTATACCACCGGAGAGCGCGGACTGATTGAAGAACTTGAGCTTGCAGGTCATAAAATTGTAGAAGAAGAAGCAGAATACCTTGTCGTTGGCTCAAACAGACAGATTAATTATGATATAATAACAAAAGCTCTTCGTTACTGCCTCTCCGATGTCAGATACGTGGCAACAAACCCTGACAGAATATTTCCCTCATCCTCAGGTCCAACTCCGGGGACTGGAATGCTCGTAGGGGCATTGTACTGGATGACAGACAGAATGCCGGATGTTATTGTTGGAAAGCCATCAGAGGTGATCATGAGAGAGGCTCTGGATATTCTGGGATTGAGAGCTGATGAGGTGGCTGTTGCTGGGGATCAGATTGAAGTTGATGTAAAGGCAGGGAGGAACATAGGTGCAGAAACACTTCTCGTTCTTTCAGGAGTGACGAATGCAGACAACATCCAGAAAATGATTCAAAGATTTGGGGAGGAGCCCGATTATATATTGGGTCATCTGGGAGAGTTAATTTAAACCGTAAATCTGCTGATATTTGGAATCAGGATTGAAAGGAGAATTGATGCAAATATCAGAAAAGCCATAAATTTCACAATCATTACAGAAATCTCCTCTCCCCTCTTACCGTATCTTTTCGTCAGGATTGCAGAGAAGGACTCATAAAATACTCTGCCCCCATCCAGAGGGATGGCAGGTAAGCAGTTGAATAAGCCAACATAAAAATTAATCCAGCCAATCCAGTACAGTGTATTCAGTAGATAGAACAGAACGTTACCCGTATCTGCCCAAATTCCTGTGGGCTCGAAAAGATGCATAAAAACTCCCGAAAAACCACCAAAGAACGTGAATGGCATTGAAATTATCATCAACCAGCCTGTAACGGAATTCAGGTGAACTGGAATCTCCTTCATAATCACCAGCATATCCAAGACTTCAACTCCCATAAAACCCGAATCTCCGTAAGGATTTTTCGTGAGATTGAGAGTAAATTCGTTAACGTTACCATTTTCATCATACGCATAGACTTTAATTAACTCACCCGGTTTTGTTTTTGCCATTCTGTCCTGAAAAGTCTTTAAATCTGGTGTATCTGTTTCATTTATCCTGAATATCGCTATGCCGGGTGTGATACCTGCTTCCTGAGCAGGAAAGTCTTTGTATATTCCGGTAACATAAACTCCGCCTGATGAAAGTGAACCAAGAAGGTGCATGAATAGCAAAAATGCAATAAGTGCAACAACAAAATTGCTTATCACTCCAGCAGAGAAAATTCTTATTCTCTGCATTCTTGTTGTTTTTTCACTGGTCAGCTCTTCTTCATCAGGTTCTGCAAAACCACCTATCGGGATTAAAGCGTAAAGAACTCCGAGCGATTTTACTCTGACGCCTTCAACTCTACTCAGAATTGCATGGCTGAATTCATGCACAACCAGAGTGACGATTAACCCGATTATTCCCCATACAAGAGGTATAAACTTGTTAACTCCCGGAAGCAGCAGTACATTTCTTGGTTCTGTTAATTCTGACGGTTCAGGAGGTGTTGTAAACAGAATTATGTCCGTCAGGATAATAAGAACGAACATGAAAATCATGCCTGCAAATACTACTGGAACCCCAAGGTTTGCGAACCATCTCCAGAATGTCTTTGCTTTTGATATTTTTTCAAGTATTTCAAGACCTCTCGAAGTCCTGATCATTAAAATTGGTCCAAATGTTGATATTCCACGTTTTTCAAGTGTTCCCTTTGCTTTCAATCTTTCCACAGCAGCATAATAGATGAGGAATATAGCAATGACAATTACCGTCCAATTGACACTCATCAGAGTTTCTACTTTTGTAAGGTGTTTAAATATCTAATGCAGGAGTGGATTAAATTTTTAAAGACGAGAAATTGATTTCATTCATGTACATATTCGTTTACATAACCGCATCCAGTTTAGAAGAGGCAAAGAAAATTGGAGAAAAGCTACTTGAGAAAAAGCTTGCTGCATGCATCAACATCTTCCCGATAACATCAATGTACTGGTGGGAGGGCAGGATTGAAGAAGCCTCCGAGTCTGTTATGATTGTGAAAACAAAGATGGAGAAGTTTAAGGAATTAAGGGAGGAAATACTGAATCTCCACAGTTATGAGATACCATGTATATGCGCTTTTGCTGTCGAAGATGGTTTTCGAGGTTTTTTCAACTGGATAGACGACTCTACAGCGGATTAATCTGAGAAGATGAGGGGAAAAACAGCTACTTTCGGGGGCAGGAAATCCATTTTCTACGACTCAGACCACTGGAATCTACTGTCGGAGAAAAGAAAGAGGGCTATAGAAGTACTCAATAAACTTTCAGAAGTTTCTGCTGTTGTTTACGGGAGTGTCGCAAGGGGTGATGTTACCGAGTCAAGTGATGTGGACATATTTGTCAGCAATTCTGTTCCTTCATACAGACTGGAAGTGGCGCTCGACTCATTCAATATTCTTGAAAGAAGAATAGTTCAGGCAACACCAAATTATGCAATCAAAGGTGAGTTTGTGCTCGATGACAACACTACTGTCAGTTTTCCACTCGTGAAAATAAAAGAGAGAGAACTCGAATTTTACAGATTTGGTGGAGCGATTGATTTCATCAGATTGAAAAAAGACAAGAGAGTAGCGGGTGTTGACAAGAGGCTCGTTTTGATTTTACCTCATGACAGAGGACATGATGAAATCCCCCTGAATGAATTGCAGACAAGTGAGTTATCGAGAATACTCGATGTCAGTGTTGAGATTATTGATGAGAGGATTAGAGTTCTTGAGAGGAGGAGAGAGGTTGGCAGAACAGGAGTATTCATGTTTGAGCCTGTGCCCCCTTTTGAGAGTTTTGAATCAACTCTGAGAGAGGTCGCAAGGAGAAATCCAATTGTTAAGAGGAGGTTGAATGGTTAATCATATATCATCACCGTTTACTATAAATATCCATTTCAGCATTGAATATCTCTTCACAAGAGGAATGAAACCATGATAATTCACTGGGCTGATGTTATTGCAGAGAAATTACTTGAGAAAAGAAAAGAACACAGGATAGCTACCGGCATATCTCCCTCAGGGCATATTCATCTCGGAAATCTGAGAGAGATGATGACCGCAGATGCTGTGAGAAGGGCCGTCCTTGATGCAGATGGGAGTGCTGAAATAATCTATATTGGAGATACCTTTGACCCGCTCAGAAGAAGGTATCCTTTTCTGCCAGAAAGATACGAGGAATACATTGGCATACCCCTGAGTGAGATTCCTGACCCTGAAGGATGTCACGAGAGTTACTCAGAGCACTTCCTGACCCCATTTCTTGAATCTCTTGATGTTCTTGGCATTGATGTAATGGTTGAGAGAGCTGATTTAATGTACAAAAATGGCAGGTATGTCAATGAGATAAAAACCGCTCTGGATAAAAGAAGAGAGATTGCGAGAATAATGGAGGAAATCACCGGTAGAGAACTTGAAGAAGACTGGTATCCATTCATGCCTTTCTGTTCTGAGTGTAAAAGAATTAACTCCGCAAAGGTAACCGGGTACGATGAAAAATGGATTTACTACAGATGCTCATGTGGTTACGAAGGGAAAGCCTCCTACAGCGGTGGAGGTAAGTTATCGTGGCGTGTGGACTGGGCTGCAAGATGGAAAATATTGAATATCACATGTGAACCATTTGGAAAGGATCATGCTGCAGCCGGAGGTAGCTATGATACTGGAGTCAGGTTAGCAAGAGAGATTTTCGGGATTGAGCCGCCTTTTCCCATTGTCTATGAGTGGATACATCTCAAAGGTATCGGAGCAATGAAATCCTCAAAGGGAATAGTTGTCCCTGTTAAAGACCTTGTAGACGCTCTTCCCCCGGAAATCGTCAGATACATCATAATCAGGTCTAAACCTGAAAAACATATTGAATTCGACCCATCTGCGCTTCTTGACACAATAAACGAGTTTGAGGATGCTTTTAAGGAGGGTGACAGGTCAGCCCGTCTATCAATTGTCTCTGACGTTGAATATTCAGATGTTCCATTCAGACATATTATCGTGGTTGGTCAGATTGCCAATTGGGATGTTGAAGAGGTTCTGGAGATTCTTGCAAGAACGGGATATGAAATCAGTGAATCTGTTAGAAGGGACGTCATGAGGAAGATAGATTTTGCAAGAAAATGGCTGGAACATTACGCCCCGGAAAGATTGAAATTCGAAATAATTGAAGATACTCCAGTGGTCGAGAATGGGGAGAAAAAATTCCTCAAAACCTTCTCGGAATTTCTTAACGAGGAAATGAGTGCAGAAGAAATTCACAGGCTTGTCTACGATGTTGCAAATGATGTCGGGATGAAACCAAATAAAGCTTTCAAAACAATTTACAGAGTGATTCTTGGAAAGAGCTATGGGCCAAGGATAGGATATTTTCTGAAATCACTCGGAGCCGACTGGGTTAAAAGAAGATTTCAAAAGGTATATGAGGCGAATTGAGGCGGGGAGCTACTATAGTTATCTGACTGAAGGTTGCAGGCTCTGCAGAAAAGGTTCAAAACTCGTATTTTTCATCACCGGAGAATGCAGACATTCCTGCTTTTACTGCCCCATCTCGGAGGAAAAGAGGGGTAAAGACGTTGTCTATGCAAATGAGCGGGAAGTTAACAGTAGAGATGATGTGTTAAAAGAAATGGAGCTCATGAGTGCAGAGGGTGTTGCCATAACAGGCGGAGAGCCTTTTCTAAAACTGGACAGATTGATTGATTATCTAAAGCTATTTCGTGAGCTCGGGATGCACACGCACATATATACAGCCACCATACCTGAAAAAAGGGAGCTGATTAAAGTCCTTGAACTGGTAGATGAGGTGAGATTTCATCCTGTCCACCTCAATAAGGTCATCAATCTGGAGGAGGCAATTAAAATTTCAAAAGATTATGTGGAAGTAGGAATTGAAATTCCGGCAATCAGGTTCGAACCTGAAATTGTGGAAATAGTAAACAGGTTTGAAATTTTCCTCAATCTGAATGAGCTTGAATTCTCCTCCACAAACTATAATGAGCTTGTAAAGAGAGGATATTCTGTGGGTGAATTTTATGGTGATGAGGGAAGTAGAAAAATAGCGGAGAAATATGCGGAAGCTGTTGAAAGGTTCCACTTCTGTACTTCTTTATTCAAGGATAAAGCCCAGTTCAGAAGAAGACTGATTAGAATGGCAATGAACCATCCTGAATTTTATGATGTAACTGAAGATGGTACCCTTATATGCGGGCTGATAGAGGGTGATAAAGATTATGTTAAAAAATTGCTCGGAAGACATGGGCAGGGTTATGTTGAAGTTGACCGTGGCATTGAAACTTCTGCACAATTTGTGGAGAAAGAAGGTGAAAATTTAAAAGCTATGGGATTAAAGGTAAGTATAGTAGAGAGGTATCCCACATGGAAACGTATTGTGGTTGAAGTACTCCCGTTATGAGGTGACAGATGAGTAAACGCGAAATAGAGGTAAGACTGAGAAAATACCTTGAAAGAGATAAAAAAGGTGTCAGGAAAAAGCTGCTTGAAATATTCCTGCACGGCGAGAAATACACAACTGATGAAATATTCAGTAAATTATCGTGCACTGAGATGAATATCAGAGGAATCTCAGCCATGGTTGGATTAATGGGTTCAAGACTCGGCATACTGAAAACAGAACTGGGTGAGAAGAACAGGTATTTCATCAAACCAGAATATGAAGAACTCGTGAAGAGTATTCTTGAAGAGTATAAAGAAAGTGAATAAAATCTGTTTGTGATATTTATGTTAATTCACAAAATTTACGAAAGGAAGTTGATAAGTGAAATAAGGGGATTGAAAATCCCGAATCATGTAGCAATTATTATGGATGGAAACAGAAGATTTGCCAGACGGAGAGGATTACCTGTTAGACTGGGCCATATTTTCGGTTCAAGAAAGGCTGAGGAGGTTCTGGACTGGTGCTGGGACCTTGGGATAAGGAATGTCACGATATACGCTTTTTCCACTGAGAACTTTAAAAGAAGTGAGAAAGAGAAAAAAAATATCTTCGATGTTGTGGAGAGAGAGCTGAACAGACTCTCAGCGGATTCAAGAGCTCACAGAAGAGGTGTGAGAGTGAAAGTAGTCGGAAAGACAGAGCTGCTCCCGGAATACGTTACAAACGCAATAAAGTGTGTCGAGAAGGTGACAGAAGCCTATAATAACTTCCACCTGAATATCGCACTTGCATATGGTGGAAGGCAGGAACTGATAGATGGTATAAAGGAGATACTCGCTAAAGTTAAGGCCGGTGAGATTGGAAGCGATGAGATAGACCACAGACTGATTGAGAAGCATCTTTATGGGGAAGGCGACTACTCAGATGTTGATTTAGTAATCAGGACTGGTGGCGAACTCCGTCTTTCCAACTTTCTTACCTGGCAGACGGCAAGCAGTGTCGCATATTTCTGCGACATATTCTGGCCCCAGTTCAGGAAAATAGATTTGTTGAGGGCAATCAGGACGTGGCAGAACTTACTTGAATTGCGGGAGAAGAAGAGAGGGATTCTCAGAAAAAATGGAAAAATTGACATAAAATTAAGGAAGGAATATGAAGTCACTGCTTAAATATGAATTTAAAAAGAAACTTGAAGACCTTGAAAAAATGAAGGGAAGAGGTACGGAGCTTATAACACTCTACATACCGCCAGATAAGAATATAGCAGACATCTCGAATCAGTTAAGGAGTGAATTGAGTCAGGCATCGAATATAAAGTCGAAACAGACGAGGAAAGCTGTCATGGACGGTCTTGAAGCAATCCTTCAACGCCTTAAGTACTTTAAAAAGCCTCCAGAACATGGAATGGTCATAATAAGTGGTAACGTTGAATTCAATGGAGCTGAGAAGCGTATTACTGAAATAATTGAGCCTCCCGAGCCAGTGCCTCTTTATAAGTACCACTGCAACTCCACATTCTTTCTTGAACCTTTGAAGGAAATGCTGATGGAGAAAAAAGTTTACGGGTTAATAGTGATTGACAGGAGGGAAGCAACCGTTGGTTTGCTGCGTGGTAAGAGAATAGAGGTGCTTAATTATGTTACATCAATGGTTCCGGGAAAGCACAGGGCTGGGGGGCAGAGCAGCGTCAGGTTTGAAAGGCTAAGGAGTATAGCAATCCATGAATTTTACAAGAAGGTGGGTGAGAGGGCAAGTGAAGCACTACTTCCACACCTTGAGAACATGCTTGGAGTGCTGATTGGAGGCCCAAGTCCAACGAAGGAGGAATTCTATGAAGGCGAGTATCTTCACCACGAAATCCAGAGAAAGATTGTTAATATATTCGATGTGAGCTATACTGACGAGAGTGGACTTTATGAGCTGGTTGAGAAAGCAAAGGAAGTTCTGACTGAGCTCGACCTGATAAGAGAGAAGAAACTGATGGACAGATTCTTACATGAGGTTTCCCGAGATGGTCTGGCTGCTTACGGAGAAGATGAGATAAGGAGATACATTCGCTTAGGTGCTGTTGACACATTGCTGCTGAGTGAAGATTTAAGATATGAGCATTTGAAATACTCATGTCCTGCATGTGGGAAAATTAAGGAGATTACAGTCAGAGAAGGTGTTGTTAGCCCTCCCAAGTGTGAACATGACAAAATTGAGATGAATGAAATCGAGAGGAGAGATATAGTCCTCGAGCTGACTGAGATGGCTGAAAGCACCGGGGCAAAGGTCGAATTTCTCTCAACAGAATCTGAAGAGGGTTCAATGCTTTTCAATGCATTTGGCGGAATAGCGGCAATTTTAAGGTTTAAGCCTGAATAAATCTGATTACATTCCCCCAATAAACGGGGTTACAAAAGTCTCGATAAGGGCAGCAAGCAAAAGTACCGGGAAGACTATCCTGAGACACTTTAAAACTGCTTCTATTATCGCCCTCTTTATCGGTATTTCCTGATTCTTTACAACGTTTCTGTAAAACAGATTTCCAACCCAGAGTCCATAGCTGCAAGCCAGAAGTATTGCGGGAATCTCAAGAATGCCATGAGGAATCAGGTAGAGCAGAACTTTATAGACTCCCATCTCCATCCCGGCAACGAAAATAACCATCCCTATGATGTATCCGTTAAAGACGATGAAGAAAATAGGAAAGATACCGAAGAAGAAACCTGTCGCGGTTGCAATCAAAGCCTTCAGTGAGTTATTTAAAAAAATGAAGGCAAATATAAGCAGAGGGTTGAAGTCTTTAATAATACTGAAATCCTCAGAAATCATTTTTACATTCTCCTTTGCAAGATCCGGGTTATATTGAGCATGATAATAACCGCCAAAACTCGATAAGATAAATAAGATTCCAAGAAACAGAAAATACCACATTATATTTCTAAAACTCAGATTGTCTGGCATAACATATCTTAACTGAATTGAATATAAGCTTTTTTTGTTATTATTCAGAAGTTATCCATTTACCCTCTTCCAAGAGTTTCTGATAACTCACTGAAATTTCCCATTTTTATATCAATCCTATTGGCTTATTTCCCAGAAACATTTTCTCTGTGGTCAAAAATAGATAGAATAAGAGTTACCGATTACCATCATCCTGAAAAGATTTAAAGCCGAGAATGAAATAAAATAATGAGGTGCCCAAACCTTTCAAGATAAAATATTTATTACGATTAATCATAAAAAAATAGATGATACCGCGAACGATGAGTACACAGCACCCGGATAACATCAGAATCCCGGATTTTGCTTCCAGAGATATCATCAATGGCGAGGATGAGATTGACGAGGCATACTTTGCTTTTTCCAGATTTGGTATTCATGAACAGATGTGGGATTATGAGGGCAAGAGGGTGCTGCCATGGGTTGTTTCCGAGCTTTTAACAAAAAATCCCGAGTTTTTCCAGAAGAGGAGATTGGGAAGAGATGTATTTCTTACTTTCAGGATACCCAATCCCGAAATAGATAAAATTGAGGCAAAACTGGTTCCTGAAGTGTTGGACAGCATACCCAGATGTCATGATACAGCAAAAGCCTTCTATCAGGAAGATTCACCTCCTGTATTTGAAGTAATTTTACCGATGACAACTTCATCCGTTCAACTTGAGCGAATATATTGTTATTACAAAAATTATGTTGTAAAACTTGGAAATCTGGAAGTTTTTGATGGTGATGTCAGACTGTCAGAATGGCTTGGTGAATTTCAGCCCGAAAAAATCAATGTAATTCCCCTGTTTGAGGATTTCTCATCAATACTGAATTCCAGCAGAATTATTGAGGGATTTTTGGACGGAAAAGATGTTGATTACCAACGCGTATTTTTAGCTCGTTCTGATCCTGCTTTAAATTACGGGATGTTTTCAGCTGTTTTACTGCTTAATGTAGCTCTTCAACGGTTATATGAACTCGAAAATCAGCTTGGAATACCTATTTTCCCTATTCTCGGCGTTGGTTCCCCCCCATTTAGAGGTAATTTCAAACCCACAAATGTTGAAAGTATGCTGGATGGTTACAGGAGCTGTCAGACCCTCACTATACAATCCGCATTCAAGTATGACTGGCCCTTGAAGATTGTTATAAAAGCTGTTAAGAAGGTAAATTCAGCCAGAAGAGGTAAACCTATGGATGTTGAGGAAGACAAGGCAATCTATCTTGCTGAAAAAGCATCAAGTGCATATAGAGAGCAGATACCAGAGATTGCAAAACTTGTCAACATGCTGAGTGAATACATTCCTTCGAGGAGATTGAGAAAGCTACATATAGGCCTCTTTGGATACTCGAGGAATATCGGAGAGATTCACTTACCGAGAGCAATCCCATTCTGTGCAGCTCTTTACTCAATCGGTCTTCCTCCCGAACTCCTTGGAATGCACTGTCTGAATTCAAAGGACTTTGAACTTCTATCCGAGTTATATCCTTCACCAAATTTTGAAGAGGATATAAGAGACGCATTAAGTTTCTACAATCCGGATGTTTTGTCGGTGTTATCACCAAAAATGGGTGAACAGATAAAAAAAACCGTGAAAACAATAGAAATTGATTACGCAACGAATGCTGAACATCTGGAAATAACATCAGAAATTATTGAATCCTTCCAACACAATCAGAAGTTGTATCTAAGAGAATTGATTATTGAAGCAGCCAGAACGAGACGATTCCTCGGTTAATCAAAATCAGGTTGAGAACGTCATTCTCAATGCATCCCTCAGACCAGGGGCAAGACCAAGAACTATGAGGACAAATTTAACGAAATCTTTCATTTCTTCATCTTCCTCTGTCGAATCCAGAACATAGAGAATTACAAGAAACACGATTATCTTGGCTGGAATCATGACCCACGGGCCAAATGTGTTGATGAGGAATCTGGGAAGAACGTGTAACTCCCAGTATCCCAGATACTGAATTCCCGCAAAGGTGGCAAATCCATCAACCATGTGTGAGAAAAATACTGTTCTGCTCAGCATGTTATTCATCCTGCTAAAAATTTTTGACGTACCAAGGCTATAAGCAAGAGTCAGTATTCCTGCGGCAAGAAATGTTGATGGAAAAACCCACCAGTTCACAGGTTCGAGATTGAGGAAAAGTACAAGCAGAGTAGCGACAGAGAGAATGATTCCAGTCCCGCCGTAATGAATCCAGTACTTTTCCCCCCTCAATTTTATTGACATGATTAACGCTGGAAAAGCTATTGCGAAGATTACGAAATAGATGAGGGGCGTCATGAAGAAATACGAGAAAGGGGGGGACAGAAATTCTGCATCTTCCACAACCCTTACAGAAGAACCAAGAATTATGAATGGAATGTTTCCAGCAGCAAATTTCTCATCAAATTTAATTTCATATCTCTTCAACATTCTGTATACAATAAGAACAGCAAGAACGAGAATTACTGCCCATGTCAGCGTGTTTACAGGATTATACCCCTGTTTGTAAATGATTGAATCTATGTAGTATTTTTTGATGAAGTCCCAGACCATGCTTACCGTCTAAAAACTGATATTTAAATTTTGATTTCCAGCAGTTTACCTCTGGCAAGTGATGCAAAAATTCCCGTGAAACAGAGTGCAGAAAAAATTAAAAACGAAGTTTTTATGCTTTTCAGGAGTGAAGGGTAAAGTTCTGGTATGATTTCAGCTCTTCCAACGTAAATAGAAAGAATCAGCATTACCATAGCCATGCTGAGCATCTGTCCAACCGTGCGCATTGTGCTGAGCGTTGCAGAAGCCACACCCAGAAACTTTCTCTCAACTGAGCCCATTATTGCATTGGTATTCGGTGAGCTGAACAGCGCATACCCAAAACCAAGAAAGATTAAGTTGCCTATTATCAGCATTTCGGGAGTATCTGCTTCAATACTCGAGAAAATAAATAAACCAGCAGTCAATACAGCCATTCCCGCGGAAGCAACCACTTTTGGCTCAATTTTGTCTGAAAGCCAGCCAGCGAGTGGCGAGAGTAAAGCCATAACAAATGGCTGAAAAATCAGAATAAGTCCTGCGTTCTGTGGTGTTAAACCACGGATATACTGGAGATAAAGACTTAGAAGGAATGTTAAGGCAAATGTTGCGCTGTAATTCAGCAATGCTGCGAGATTCGAGAAAGCAAATGTAACATTGTATCTGAACAACCTGATTTCAAGAACAGGATGTTCAATTCGAGCTTCCCACAGAACAAAGATGATAAGCAGAAGAATTCCGCTTCCAATCAGAGCTGGATGTGGACTTGAGACTCCAAGAGTTATCAGAACAAGCATGGCACAGTAAATTGCTGAACCTGTAAAATCAAAACTCTCTCCTTTTGCCTCAGCCCACTCCTCCTTAAGCTTCCAGACTACAAGAATTGCTATCAGAATCCCGATGGGAATGTTAAAGAAGAAAATACTCCTCCAGCCAAGATGCTGGGTTAAAAAGCCGCCAAGGAAGGGTCCGAGAGATAAGCCTGTATACACAGCAGCAACGTTAATCCCGAGGACTTTACCCCGCTGACCGGGCGGGAAAACAGAAGTGAGGATGGCAACGCCCGTTCCAAAAATCATCGCTGCTCCAATTCCCTGAACAGCTCTGGATAAAATCAACATCTCAGCTGAGATTGATAAGGCAGAGAATAGAGACCCTGCGGTAAAAATGATATCGCCGGATAAAAAAACGAGTTTTCTTCCTTTAATGTCGGCTACTCTACCAAGCGGAACAAGGGACATTGCAGCAGTGAGTAGAAAAGCAGTTGCAATCCAGCCCAGCATTACAGCATCAGCGCCAAATTCCTTTCCAATAGATGGCAACGCAATATTGATTGAAGAACCCATGAATGGTGTCATAAAAGCTGCGAGGGTTGCTGTTATTAACGCTACAATTGTATCACTGCTGAACTCAGGTTTTTTGCTATCCATAACCTCACTCTCGCTGAACTCAATTTATCAATTATTATCCTTATCCGATAACAATGAGTAAAGTTTAAGTATTCTGAATTATCGATCTCATGATGAGGAGATATAAATGGTTAAGATTGTACATGCCCAGACAGTATTAGGAGAAGAAATTCTGAATGAGTTGAAGAAGAAGACAGGTGAGAGTGCAACGAAGGATGCAATCGCAAAGGCAATAGAGCATTACCTGATGTGCCCCTATACTCATGAGGAACCTCTTGAGAAGAGGCTCGAAGAAGTCCTGAGAAAGAAAAAGAGGTAATTCAGTACCTTTCAGCCATATAGATTCCCAGCATCGTCAGGAATCCACCAATAGCAATGAGAACACCAATTTCTTCTTTCAAAACATAAAACGCCATAATTGCCGTGAACAGCGGAACAAGGTAGACGAACGCCGCTACCTCAGTTGTTTCCATTGATGTTAGAGCGGAATACCAAATAACGTATGCAACAACGGAACAGAGTAAAGAAAGGTAGATTAAAGAGATCCATGAGTTAAAGCTAAGATTGAATGGATTTACAATACCCTCATAGAGGGCAAATGGGAGAAGAAGAACTGAGCCAATCACAAAAACATAGACGGTTAGAACATCAGGACTGTATTTTTCGAGCATTGATTTGCCAGCGATAGTGTAAATCGCCCATAGAAGACCATCGAAGAGCATTAAAACATCGCCAATTATTGTTTTACTTGTAAAAAAGTCGAAACTGTAATCTTTTGAGACCACCATAACAACACCAAAAAAAGACATGATGATTCCGGCTATTTTGAGATTGCTTACTTTTTCACCAAGAAAAATAGACATTACAGCTATGTAAATCACGCATGTGTTTATTAAAATCGATGAATTGATGGCTGTTGTATAGGTTAGAGCCACAAACTGCACGGCATACAGTAAAGTTACTCCGGTGAGTGCCAGAATTGTGATTTTGAAAAAATCAGATGAGTCAAACATCTTGAGTTTTCTCTTGAAGATTACAAAGGCAAGTAAAAGTGGGGATGCAATGAGAAACCTATAAAATGCTAAATTATACGGTTTAATTTCCTCCAATCCAATTTTTATGAAAACAAATGAGCCAGCCCATATAAGCATTGTAAGAAACAGTAAAGGAATACAGACATTCACTTTTTTCGTTGTTACCACCTCTTGAGTTGTACATAACTTTCCTGAATTTGCATGAGAACAAGTAATTTATGGTCAGATAACGCAAATTTAAATAAAAAATAAAAAAATAAATTTGGTATTACTCAGATTGTAATCAGTTACCAGTTTCTCCATTTGGCCAGAGATTCTTGGGCACTTCTTTGCCTGCTGTCCTCAGTCTGAATCTTTCACATCTCTCATATGTCCCCTTACAGTAGGTTTTTTTCAACACTTCGACAGTTGCCGGTAAATTCAGGTTATTGAAAAAAGGACATTTCATCAAGAATTTACAGTCTCCCATATGTATCACCCATCTATTTATAATTACAATAATGTAAATATATTTTACGATTAATCACCTCATAACCACTTATGCCTATAATTCATAAAAATTCTCATATGATATATTATTCCTGATAAGAGTTTTACATCTTCTCAAGAGGTCTTATTCCAAGCAACTCAAGTCCGTTCCTCAGAACAATTCTGCTTGCATCCACAATGGCAAGACGATGCATTCTTACCTCCTTTTCAGCTTTAAGTACTGGATGCTGGTTGTAGAAGTCGTTGAAGTTGACAGCTATTTCCATAACATAATCTGCAAATGAATGCGGTCTTAATTCTCTGACAACCTTTTCCACAGCACTCGAGAACTTGGAAAGTAGCATAACAAGTTTTCTTTCCAGATGGGTGCAGGTCGTCCCGTTGAACTCCAAATCAGGAAATTCCTCATCGACCGCCTTCCTCAGAATACTGCATGCTCTGGTATGAGAATATTGAATATACACAGCGGTCTGCCTCTCAAAATCAAGAGCACTTTTCAAATCAAACGTCATTGCTTTTTCAGGCGCAATTCTGACAAAATCATACCTTATCGCACCGGTTGCCACTGCATGAGATATCTCTTTTTTCTCCTCTTTGGAGAAACTTCTGTCTTCAAGGATTTTTTCAGATTCATTCAGAATTCTTTCAATGAGCTCATCAGCAGAGATGAATTTACCCTTTCTCGTACTCATTGAACCTTCTGGCAAAGAAACAAACTCAAAAAATACCATTTCCGGTGATTTAAGTCCCAATATATCCAGAATGTCTGAAAGCTGTTTGCCGATAAGCTTATGGTCCGAACCGAGAATACTTATAGACCTCTCAAAATTTTCATTCTTCCACAGGTGATATGCAAGGTCTCTTGTAATGTATAGAGTTGTCCCGTTCTCCCTTCTGACCACAACTTCCTTCTCATGACCGTAATCGCTCAAATCTATAAACCATGCTCCATCTTTTCTTAGAATTCCTTTCCTGTCCAGTGTATTCAGAATTCTGGAGACGTAACTGTTCCTTATAAATTCAGATTCCCTGACATAGAGGTCGTGAGAAATATTGAGCTGTTTAAGGGTCTCTTTTATCCCTTCAAGGGCATAATTCACTGCCCTCTCAAATAAAGGAATTGTGTCTTTATCTCCATTCTCATAATTCTGCATTAATTCTTCAACCTGTCTCTCGATTTGCTCTTTTTCTGCTTCATTCTCTTCCATATACCTGTTTATACCAATGTAAGCATCCGCTACTGCGTGATCAGACTTTTTTGATGTATCAATACCGAATTTCTCCATTCCCACAACCGTTAGAGCAACCTGTCTGCCCATATCATTGACGTAGAAGTGCGTTGTCACATCAACGCCAGCTTTCCTGAATATTCTCGCTATTGTATCTCCTATGACTGAATTTCTTATATGGCCGATGTGCAAGGGCCCATCGGGGTTTGCAGAGGTGTGCTCAATCAGGATTTTACCATCAAGATTCAGAGAGCCGTAGTTCTCATCAGTGTCGAGAATAACGTTGATGGTATCTTCCAGAAAATCATAATCGGCAAAAAAGTTGATGTAGCCGTTTAATGCCTCGATGCTTCCAATATATCCGGAAGGTTCAATCTCTGAAATAATCTCCTCTGCCAGATCCACTGGATTCCTTTTTCTCTCCTTTGCAAGCTTGAAAGAGATTGTTGATGCTAAATCAGCATGTTCGCTCTCCTTTAGTGTGCCCTCAACATCATAATTTTTGAGGGTTTCCATTACATCTTTTCTGAACTGACGGAACATCAAGACTCAAATTTGCTCGTGATTTAAATAGTCAACGATAATACTCATACAAAGGATGTTCAATTTTTTAGAACAAGATACTATGAAGGACATCGAAGAACCACAACTTTATTCCAGAGGTGCAGCTCTGGCTTAAGACGAGCAGGTCTTATACCAAAAATGTTAAATTAATCCACATACAAAGAAAAATTGGTGAATATTATGAAATCAGGAGTAGAAGTTAGAAAGCTGGATAAACAGGGTAGGCTAATTATACCAAAAGATTGGAGAAGGAGCGAGCTTAAAGATGTTCAGGAGGTTTTTATCCTGAAAGAGAAAGGTTATTTGAAGATAATTCCCAAGAAAAAAGTTGACTTAAAAAAATTCTTTGATAGTGTTGACTTGGGGGAAAACTTGGACGAATGGGATGAGTTCGAGGAGAGATTCCATGAGGTTCCTTGATGCTAATGTTTTTATTTATTCATTCTATAAACCTAAAGGCAAACTTTCAGAGAAACAGTTAATGATGAAGAAATCAGCAAAGAAGATAATAGAGAGTATAAACGATGGAAAAGAAGATGTTATAACAACAGTTGTTCATCTTTCAGAGGTCGCAAACATACTTAAAAGATCATTAAAATCGAGCGATCTTCAAGAAATTTTAATGTCTCTCTACTTTTTGGAGAATGTAACAATCCAAGATGTAAGTACCAATGACTATCTTGCTGCTATCGATTTGATTTCAGAACTGGGGCTGGATCCAAATGATTGTCTTGCGGTGAGAGTTATGAGGGAGAATGAAGTAGATGAGATATATACCTTCGACAAGGGTTTTGAGAGAGTTAGAGGGATAACAAGACTCCCGGAATTCTAATGGACTATCATAGAGATGGTATTGCATGCCGTATCATGACTTTCAGAAAGGTCAATCATCAAAATGAGGTGTTAACCATCTACTCGCTCCTTTCGAAAATTTGTGAACCTAGTAATCGCAGTTATTAGTTTAGGAGAATTACTTCAAGAAATTGTGTTAAGAACTACTAATAGGCAATCGCCTGCACCTTCTCGCACTATCATGCGGAAGCTCACTCACTTTTAAGTGAGGAGCTCTCTCTTGTTGCTTTGCAACAAGGAAACTCTCTCAGCTTTTGCTGAGGAGGTTTCACTGAACAAAGTTCAGGAAATTCCTTGCTTATAGCAAGTGAATTGTCAGCACACTGACAAACCTCCGAACGTGAGTTCGTGAGCTTTAAGACGAGCAAGTTCTTAAATTGTAAAATTTATTAAGCAAATTAAAAGTAGTGGTATCGTTTTACGATGCCACGCACCCTCCAGAGGTGCAGCTTGGAAACAAAAGATTAATAAAAAGAGTTCCACTGCGAATTAAAGCAAAGTAATGGTGAAAGATATGGTAAAAGAGAAGTCAGAAAAACTACCACCCAAAGAGAATTTCTCTGAATGGTACCATGAAGTCATAGAAAAGGCAGAAATTGTGGATGTTAGATATCCTGTCAAAGGTCTTTATGTCTACTTTCCGTTTGGTTATAAAATTCGAAGATATGTTTACCAGAAGCTAAGAGACTTGCTTGATAGAGAATACGACGAGGTCTACTTCCCTGCTCTCATACCAGAAAGCGAACTTGCAAAAGAGGGGGAACATATAAAGGGTTTTGAGAATGAAGTTTACTGGATTACTCATGGAGGAAGATCCCCTCTTGACATAAAACTTGCATTACGCCCCACAAGTGAGACAGCAATGTATCCACTGTTCAAATTATGGGTGAGAAGTCATGCAGACCTGCCATTGAGAACTTACCAGATTGTTAATACATTCAGATATGAGACGAAGCATACAAGACCCCTCATCAGAATGAGGGAAATTACTTCCTTCAAAGAAGCACATACCGTTCAGGCAACCTATGATGATGCCGAAGAACAGGTACTGAGCGCAAACAAACTCTACAAAGAGTTCTACGATTTCTTAGCACTCCCATATCTTGTCATAAGAAGGCCCGAGTGGGATAAGTTTCCCGGAGCTGTTTACTCAATAGCCTTTGACACTGTTATGCCAGATGGCAGAACGCTACAGATCGGCACATCCCATCACCTCGGAGATAACTTCGCCAGAACCTTTGACATCAAATATGAGAAAATGGATGGAGAGCACGAATATGCTCATCAGACATGCCATGGAATCTCCGACAGATGCATCTCAGCTCTCATAAGTATACATGGAGATGACCTTGGTCTTGTCCTTCCATTTGAGGTAGCTCCCGTTCAAATCGTTATCATCCCGGTACTCTACAAAGGTGAAGAAGAGAAAATAATGGAGCTTGTTAACAAGCTCAAAGAAAAATTAAGTGATTACAGAGTTATAGTTGATGACTCGGATGAGAGACCTGGGGCTAAATACTATAAATGGGAGCTGAAGGGTGCTGCCCTTCGAATTGAGATAGGTCCAAGAGAAGTTCAGGAAGGAAAAGTTGTTGTATCATTCAGAAACGAGAGGAAGAAGTTTTCCGTTCCAGCAGATGATGTTGATAAGAAGATTGAGGAGTTTGCCGCTGAAATGAAAAAGCAGATGTATGAAAGTGCACTTGAAAAGATGAGGGCATTCATAAAATATTTTGATGATACAGACAGGCTTGAAGAATGGGTTGGAAGAGGAGTGGGGCTTATACATCTCTGCAATTCCGAAGAATGTGGTGAGCAGATTGAGGAAGAGGCTAAAGGAAGTGTTCTCGGTAATTTTGAGGAAATTCCAGACTGGATTGACGTAGAGCCGGTAGGCGAGTGTATCGTATGTGGAAGAAAAGGTTATCTAACAGCAGTTGCCAAGCCGTATTAAAGCAACATTAGGGTAAAATTTAAATTCAATCTTAAATTTTAGCTGAATTGGTTAAAAATCAATAATCGAAAGCCGCCGTAGCTTAGTTTGGTAGAGCGTCCGGCTGTTAAATCCCTGCAGAAACCGGACGGTCACAGGTTCGAGTCCTGTCGGCGGCGTGTTTATTTATGTTTTATGTCTTCTCATGACTTCCAGTCGGGTGTTAGTAATTTAATCTCTAATTTTTACAAAACTATTATATTCCAAATACAATTAACATCGCTCATGGAGATTAAGGAGGGGGGCATTGTACGTTCACCATTCTGGCCTGAACCTGTTAAAGTTGAAAAGATTGTTAAAATTGGTGAAAATTTCAGAATTGTTGGCTCGACCATAAACTCCAACCAGTATGTTGATGCTGTTTTAAGTGAAAAAGAGATGGAGAAGATTGAGGTCTTTGTTTATACAACGGACTTTTCAGCCAACGCAGAAGATGTGTTTCTTGCATTAGAAGCTTACAGGTTCAAGCTTGCCTCCCTTTTTGACCCTCTACTTGCTATGAATGTCTCAAGAGTTGACCCCCTCCCGCATCAGATTGATGCGGTTTACGATTTTGTTTTAAAGCTGCCAAGAATAAGATTTCTGATAGCAGACGACCCCGGAGCAGGAAAAACAATTATGGCTGGTTTGATAATAAAAGAACTGAAGCTGAGGGGTTTAGCAAAGCGGATACTGATTGTCGTTCCCGGTCATCTGAAAGATCAGTGGAGAAGAGAACTAAAGGAGAAGTTCTCTGAAAGTTTTACCGTTATTGACAGGGGAACGATTGATTCTCACTACGGGGAGAACGTCTGGGAAAGGGAAAATCAGATTATAACATCCATTGATTTTGCAAAGCAGGACACAATTCTGCCGTCAATTGAGAGTGTTAGCTGGGACTTGGTGATTGTTGATGAAGCCCACAAAATGGCTGCCTACAGATTCGGAGATAAGCTCAAGGAAACGGCAAGATATAAGCTTGGCAAAATTTTATCCAGAAACTCAGACCACCTCCTTACTCTTACTGCAACACCTCATAAGGGAGACCCAGAAAACTTCAGGCTTTTTCTGGACTTGCTCGAACCCGGCTTTTTCTCTTCTACCGAGATGTTAAATGAGTCGATAAAAAATAGGGATAATCCCTTATTTATAAGGAGACTCAAGGAGGATTTGAGGGATTTTGATGGAAAACCATTGTTTATGCCAAGATACGTTACAACAGTCAAGTTTAGCTTGAGCAATGATGAAATCAAACTCTACAATGAACTATCTAACTACGTAATAACTCAATACAACAAGGCATTGAAGAGCGAGAAGAAGAGGAACGTTGCCTTTGCACTTCTTATTCTGCAGAGAAGGATGGCTTCAAGTGTATATTCTGTCAAACGCTCACTCGAGAGGAGAAAGAAGAGGCTGACAGATATACTGCACGGTGAGAAGGAGAAACCAGTAAGACAGTTTGAGATTGAAGATGAAGTGGATGACTACGATGAAGAACAGAGGTGGGAAGTAGAGAGTGAATGGGAAACTTTGAGTGTTGCTGAGAACGTTGAAGAGCTTAAGAGGGAGATTTCGATAATTGAACATCTTATAGAGATGTGTGATGAGATAATCGAGAGGGAAGAGGAAGTCAAGCTCTCTGAACTCAGAAAACTTATGGAAAAGGATGAAATAAAGAAACAAAAAATTCTCATTTTCACAGAATCGAGAGATACTCTCGAATATCTTGTTGAGAAGATACGTTCGTGGGGATACAGCGTAATAGCCATTCATGGTGGTATGAAGCTTGAAGAAAGAATCAAAGCTGAGCAAATCTTCAAGCATGAAGCACAGATAATGGTTGCAACTGAAGCAGCAGGAGAGGGAATAAATCTCCAGTTCTGCAACATAATGATAAATTACGACATACCATGGAATCCGAACAGGCTGGAGCAGAGGATGGGAAGAATACACAGATACGGGCAGGTTAAGGAGGTATTTGTTTACAATCTTGTTGCAAAGGATACAAGGGAAGGACAGGTTCTCTCCAAAATCCTTGATAAGCTTGAGGAGATAAGAAAAGCGTTAGGAAGTGACAGGGTATTTGATGTTGTTGGTGAGGTGTTTTATGGTAAAAGGCTGTATCAGCTTGTGCTCGAAGCAGCAGCAAATGCAAGAGATGTAAATGAGATTGAGAAGGAGATTGACATAAAGGTTGATGAGGAGTATATTTCAAGAGTTAAGGAGGCTCTGGGCGAAAGTCTGGCAACAAGATTTATTGATTACACCCGTATCAAGGAAATGGCTGAGAAAGCGAAGGAATACAGATTGATACCTGAATACACGGAGTCATTCTTTGTTAAAGCCTTTGAGAGAGCTGGAGGGAAGATAGTTAAACACGACCAGTTCTACAGAATAGATTCCATACCGTATGAAATCAGAAGGATTGCAGATGAAGTTACATTCAGGAATACATGGGGAATACTTGCCAGAAAGTATGCGAAGATTACATTTGACAAAGATATCGCTAAAAATTATCCTGAAGCTGAATTTGTTTCATTCGGGCATCCTCTTTTTGAGGTAATCCTTGAATGGGTCTTGAGGAACTACAAGGAGAATGCAATAAGGGGCGCTGTGTTCAAAGACCCATCAGGAATATACAACGGCAATATATGGTTCTTTGAAGGAGAAGTTAAGGACGGAAAAGGAGTCGTTGCAGGAAAGAAGCTCTTTGCAATTTACGATGATGGAAATATGAATGAAATAAATCCGTCCGTAATCTGGGATTTTGCCTATCATTCTGGAAGTTTTGAATTTGATGAAGGGCGGAAATCAGAAGCTGAAAGTTATGCTATTAATGCATTAAACAGATATAAAGCTGAATTACTGAAAGAGAGGGAAAGGCAGGCAGAAATAAAAGAGAAATATGGAATTAAGTCACTCAAAGCCCTGATTTCAGAATATGACGGAAAGCTCATGAATTACTATACAAGGGCTGAGAAGGGAGAAAAGATGGATTTGGCAATTCAGATGGCTAAGAGGAGGAAGGATGATTACCAGAGGGCTTTGGATGAACTTAAAGATGAGATAGTGAGAGAGAAACATCTCAGCATCTCAATGCCCAGATTTGTTGGTGTGATAAGGGTTGTTGCTGGAGATGAGATGGTCAGCGATGAGGAGATTGAAAAGATAGGAATGGATGTTGCCATGGCTTATGAAAGACAGAATGGAAGAATACCCGAAAATGTCTCTGCTGAAAATCTTGGTTATGATATAAGGTCAAGGGGTATGGATGGTGAGATAAGATATATTGAAGTTAAAGCGAGAGCAACAACTGGTGACGTTGCTTTAACTCCTAACGAGTGGTTCAAGGCAAGAAGGTTCAGAGATGAGTACTGGCTGTATATCGTTGAGAATACTGCAATAAATCCAGTTCTTTACATCATACAGAATCCTGCTGAGAAGCTTGAGGTTGTTGAGAAGGTTGAGACTGTGAGGTTTGTTGTGCCAGCTGAAGAGTGGAAGTGGAAAGGGAGTGTGGAAAAAGTATGATTGTTACTGGATGGAATAACGGACAGCCCAACAACAATACTGGAGCAGGATATGGTTTAAGAATATCAAAAAAAAGATAGAAGCAAGTATTTCAGGAAGTCTTGGAATTCGGTAAAGATAGAATTAGAAGATGGAGAAGTTGTTACTGTTTCTTTAGCCGATTCATTCTGGAGAAACTGCATAGAGTTAAGAAGTTCAAGTATCGGTAAGTAGATGCTTGAGAAAGGACTTGCACCTTGGCAAAAAGGTAAACCACCAAAGTTCGAGTTAATTCCTATTGGTGAAAAGGGGTTTAGAATAACTCCGTTACGTCAAGGAAATCATAAGACTTCCAACATTGATGTCTTGATGAGTAAATCTTTTAACCTCCCAATCTATTCATACTTTATGGTAAGAATTAGAACTGTCGGCAAAAAAGGTCAAGTAACAATCCCGAAAGACATAAGGGATAAATACGGTTTGAAAAAGGGGGAGAAAGTCATCTTTGAAGAGAGGGGAGACGAAATTATAATGAAACCTGAGAAAAGTGGAAGAGAACTTGTAAATGAGCTTGCATCAGTTGTTGAGAAGAAATCAAAAGCTCCAGAGCCTGAAGAGCTGAAGAGGATTTATTATGAGCAGATTGAAGAACGTCTATCTGGACTCTAATGTCTTTATTTATGTTTCACTTTATTCCGGAGAAGTTGCTGAAAAGTCCAGAAGCTATCTTGAAAGAGCATCAGATGGCGAATTTGAAGCGTTTACCTCTCCCTTAGTATGGGATGAAGTTGTTCATGCTGCAAGAAAAATTGCCGGATTTGATGAAGCCATCAGAATTGGTAAGATTATCTTGAGAATGCCATTTCTAAAATTTGCTCTCATAGATTTTGATTTGATTGAGGAGGCTCAGAAACTTCTTGAAAAATACAGAATCATGCCAAGAGACGCAATACATGCAGCCTGTGCTTTAAAATACTGTGATGGAAGAATAATAAGTAATGACAAAGATTTTGATGTTATTGAAGGATTAAAGAGGTTTTTCTGATGATTGAGGGTGTGAGTTAACATGAGTGGAATTGAAGATATAGCCGAATTAAAAAATCTCATAATTCCAGTACTAAAAAAACATAGAGTTAAGAAAGCTGCTCTATTCGGTTCTTTTGTTAGGGGAGAAGCAAAAAAAATCAAGTGATATCGATATTCTCGTTGATGTTGATGAGAATATCAGCCTATTAGATTTTGTTGGAATCAAACTTGACTTAGAAGAAGTTCTTGGCAGAAAAGTTGATTTGGTTGAATATGGTACAATAAAACCGAGATTAAGAGAGAGAATACTGAAGGAACAACTTGTGGTTTTAGAGATTTGACGGTTAGATTTCATTATAAAATTTAAATAAAATGTAAGTATGATGGAATGGGATAGGTCAAAAGTTTACACAGAAGATAAATTAAGATTTCTCAAAGAGGATGAGACAATAATCGATTTAGCTTTAGTTATGCTAAAGATACTTTCAAAATACGAGTCAGAACAAAGTACTGGTGTAAAGGAAGAGAGGTATAAGAATATACACGCATGCTTAGAGACTCATTCAGATAAACTCGATGAGTTTGAAATGATGACAAAAGAACTGCATGGATATTTACAAAAAGCTAAAGAAAGTATCTACAGTAAGTCGTTGTATATCAATCAAGATACGAATATTGAGGAAGTTAAAAGCTATTTTATTAGAATTTTTAGAGAAATTGCACCATATATCAAAGAAGCGAGAAAAATTATTGAGAATTTGGAGGAATTAAATTCTGAATTATTGTACTGCTTTTTTAACCATGAAACGTGGGGTTCGACTTGGTGTATCGAGTTATATATACCAAAAAAGATTTTACTTTCAAGCTCTGAAAAGGAGAGACTTGAATTAGTCATAAATAGGATTCTTAACTTTAAGCTTTTTAATCAACCAAAGTTGATTGATTATGTAATATGGGATTATGGCAATGAGCTTTACTATAAATTGACGCCTGAAGAGTTCGACAATTACATCTTCAAAGATAAAGATTATTTTTCAATAAATTCAAAAATTTGTCATGAGATTTTCAATCATTTGAGAGAAGTCATAAAAAACCTGAGAGATGCTTGTAGAGTCGTTCTTCGGGAAATAGAAAGGTATAGAAGAGAAGTTGAAACATTTAGTGATGAAGTTTTTAAGAGAGTCCTAAACAATCTGATGGCTAAGCTAGAATCAAATGAGAACTACAATACAATTTTGCAAAAGAACATAATACTACGTAAAAAATGCATCACACTCATTAGACTTATTTACGATTACAAAAAAGAGGTAGAAGAAAGTAGATGGAAAGAAACAATGCATTTCAATGATGAGAATGATTTTAGGGATAATCTATTTAATTACTTAAATCAGGTCAGAGGAGAAAAAATCTGGGTAATGAAGGAGACTCAAGTATCTCGTGGAAGAATTGATTTACTTATAAATAACGATATTGTTTTTGAGCTCAAACTCGAAAAAAATCCTGCTAAAATGAATAATTTCTCTGGTTTGTCTCAGATAAAAGAATACATGGCAAGTACCTCAAGTAAAATTGGGTTCTTTGTTATAATGGATATATCAAAGCAAACTAAGCCGTTAGCAAGCTTAGAAAACTACTTTAATGCGAAGGTTGAAAAAGGTGGTAGATGTGTATCTCATGAAGAAGACGAACATCCCATAGGTATTATAACTGTTCTAATCTTTGGCGGAGAGAGGGCAAGACCATCAGAATTGAGAGAATCGAGGTGATAAAATGAAGGAATTTCCAATCAAACGTTCATTCATAGAAGAAACTTTTCCCGTAAAAGAAGTAAGCGAGGAGTCAGCGAGAGAGAAGAACATAAGGCACGGACACATCTCAACTCTCCATATCTGGTGGGCGAGAAGACCTTTAGCCTCATCAAGAGCAACAGCCTATGCAGCTTTAATTCCTGTCCCGGATAGCATTGAGGAAATTGAAAAGAAGAAGAATTTCATCGCTGAGCTTTGCAAATGGGAGAACTCTTTAAATCCAGCATATATTGAGAAACCAAGGAAAGATATCAGGGATGCGTTAGGTTACACGCCAAGAGTTTTAGACCCGTTTGCTGGTGGTGGTGCAATTCCCTTAGAAGCTCTAAGGCTTGGTTGTGAAACTTATGCTTCCGATTACAACCCTGTTGCTGTCCTGATTCTGAAGGCTGTTCTTGAATATCCTCAGAAATATGGAAAGCGAAGAGGGATTGAAGATTTTGGGAATAAAGAAGAGAGTAGAGAGAATTATGACCTCGTAGCAGATGTGAAGAAGTGGGGAGAGTGGGTTTTGAATGAAGCTAAGAAGGAGATTGGAAGATTTTATCCCGCTGAGGAAGACGGCTCAATTCCAGTTGGCTATATCTGGGCAAGAACAATTCCATGCCAGAATCCTTCTTGCAATGCTGAGATTCCTCTGATGAGGCAGTTCTGGTTAGCAAAGAAGAGTAACAAGAAAGTGGCGTTGTATCCTTATGTTGAGGGTAAAGAAGTGAAGTTTAAGGTGGTTGGAAATGGCTATGAAGAGATGCCCGATAACTTTGACCCCTCCAAAGGGACTGTTAAGGGTGCAATAGCAACCTGCTTGATTTGCGGTTCAACAGTAGATGCAAACACGACAAGAAGGTTGTTTCAGGAAGGTAAGGCTGGACAGAGAATGGTAGCTGTTGTTTTACATAACAAAAAGAAGAGAGGTAAGTTTTATCGGATTGCAGATGAGAATGATGTGGAAGTTTTCAAGCAGGCTGAGAAATATTTGCAAAGAAAGGTTGAGGAGCTGAGAGAAAAATGGAATATTGAGCCGATTCCTGATGAGCCTTTACCTACCCCAGATATGCAAGGATTCAACAGTAAAGGTGATTTGTTTTGGAATTTTGCTCCAATTGTAGTTTATGGAATGAAAAAGTGGGGGGATTTGTTTAATTCAAGGCAGAAGCTTTCTTTAATCACTTTTGTGGATAAGGTCAGGGAAGCTTACTTCAGGATGGTTGAAGTTTACGATGAGGAGTATGCAAGAAGTGTTGTTACGTATTTGGGTTTGCTTTTTGATAAAGTTGTTAGTAAATCAAATTCCCTTGCAAGATGGAATAATATTCCCGAAAAAATTGAGTACATCTTTTCACGGCAAGCCATGTCTATGTTATGGGATTATGTTGAAAGTAATATTTTCGGGAAATCTGCTGGTAGTTGGCAAGAATATAAAGAATACACTTTGAAGATGATTGATAGTACCTCACAAAGCTCTATAAAGTCCGCAATACCAATTCAAGCATCAGCTACCGAACTCCCTTTCCCAAACAATTACTTCGATGCAGTTTTCACAGACCCACCATATTACGACAACGTACCTTATTCAGACCTATCTGAATTCTTTTATGTATGGCTTAAAAGAACGATTGGTGAACATTATCCTGATTTATTTTCTACTCCTCTAACTCCAAAGTCAAAAGAAATCATTGCAAGCTTACCCCTCCTAAGAGGGATGTCAAAAGATAAAGCAGAAAAATTGATTAAAACTACTAAACCTCAAAAATATTTCGAAAATATGCTCAAAAAATCATTTCAGGAAATCTACAGAATTTTAAAGCCCAACGGCATCGTAGTAATCGTCTACGCCCACAAAACAGCATCCGGCTGGGAAACGCTCATCAACTCTTTACTTGACTCGGGCTTGGTCATAACAGCCTCATGGCCAATAAACACGGAGATGAAAGCAAGATTGAGAGCAAAAGAGTCAGCAGCATTGGCATCATCAATCTACATTGTGGCAAGAAAAATGCAACGCAGTGAAACAGGCTGGTTCAACGAAGTAAAAGAAGAAATCAAAAATCATCTCTACAAAAAGCTTGAAAGATTATGGAAAGAGGGAATAAGCGGTGCTGACTTCTTCATATCGGCAATAGGTTCAGCAATTGAAGTATTCGGGAAATATGAGAAAGTTATGGATTATGAAGGAAACATAATCAGGGCTGACAGATTGCTGGATTATGTGAGAGAGATTGTGATGGACTACACTGTGAGACAAATCCTCCACAACGGTATAGCTGCTGAATTGAGCCCATTAACACGATTCTACATTCTATACAGGTGGAGTTACCAGAATGCAAAGGTTCACTTTGATGAAGCTCGCAAATTAGCTCAGAGTGTTGGTGTTGATTTGGAAAAGGAGTGGAATAAGGGATTCATTGAGAAGCAGAAGGAGTTTATCTATCTTTTAGCCCCCAATGAGAGGAAACTTGATGAACTGAAAAGTACTGAACTGATAGACGTTCTGCACAAAGTTCTGCAGCTTTGGGAGAAAGGAAGAAGAGAAGAAATAACTGAGACACTGCAAGAGACTGGCTTCATGAGGGACAGCTTTTTCAGGGTTGCTCAGGCAATTTCTGAGTGCTTATCCATCGATAGCAAGGAGAAGAAGTTACTGGATGGATTTCTGACGGGGAAGGAGAAGATGATTAGTGAGGCGAGGGCGAAGGATACGAAGCTTATGGATTTTATTGGTGATGAGGAATGAGAATAGTTGTGCCAGATGTGGGGCATGGAAATTGTGTGAGTATTTTCAATGATGAGGCATCACTAATAGTAGATTGTGGTGCCGAAAACAATGATAAGGTTGAGAGTTTCTTTAATTTTGTTGAACTAAAGCTAAAAAATTCGAAGAAAAGAGAACTGATTATAACGCATTACCATTTTGACCACTATAACCTTTTAAGCAAATTACCTCCAAGTTATTTTGAGAGAGTTTACTTACCTAAATTACCCCTGAAAGAGAGACGTCAGAGGCAATACGTGAATTTTTGGCTTTATCTATTGTTACAAGGTTCAAGAACTATCCCTTAATTCCTGAAATCTGGAGAGTTGCAAAAATAATTGTGCCTTAGCTAAGGGTGATAATTTAAGCACTATAAACAGAGAATGGGAAGTTTTATGGCCAGATTACAGTGCTATTGATAGAAAAAACAAAAGACGCATTAAGAACCTTCGAAAGGAGATTGAAGAAATAAAAGGGATGTTAGATGAGAAGTCTCTGGAAGAATTTGAGTATTGGTATGAAAAACTTAGCCATGATAATGAGAATTTCGAGTTTGGAGGTTGGATTAAATCCGTAAACGAGAATCAAACAGATCCAAGAATTATAGAATCGTTGGGGAAATTAGAAAGAATATTTAGGCCTTTAGCCAACAGAGCATCACTTGTTACAAGAGAGATCCAAGGCGAATTTCTCTTTACAGGAGATGTAGATGGAACTGTGCTAAATAAACATCTCAATTTTAGTGATCTTGAGTATTTCTTAGTGGAGGCGCCTCACCATGGAGGATTTTATGGCGAGGTTTTCAATAACGTAGAAACAGAGATATTAGTAATTTCAAGAAAATCTACTTACCGACCAAGAGCAGAATTTTTCCGTGATGTAATTTGGAGAATTCTAATGGATGCTGGAAAACTCGGAACCTGTATTTTAGAGAAAGGAGTGAAAAAGGGGCGAATCCACGCGATAAACATGAGGAGTGATAAAGCATTTGCCTACTTCTTAATATACTTAATTTAAGATCTCAGTACTCAACATGAGAAAACACAAGATAAGGCATACAGTAGTAGTTAGCTCAAAAAGTAATCCAGAGTCCAGTTCAGCGTCTTTCTTGCAGCTTCAACTTTTTTAATTTCCTCAGCAACATATCTTTTTCCTGAAACGTAATCCATAACGTTATCGTTCTCAATTTGTTCTCTCAAAATCATTGTTTCTATTGCTATTTGCTCAGAATTAAGTAGTAGTTGAGCTTTAATCTTCTTGTCGATGGATTCGGTAAAAACGCTCATTGGGATGGAAGAATCTTTAGGATATATCCTTTTTAGCTCCTTTTGCCCTTCAACTCTGAAATAGCCATAAGTCGCTCTGCTAAATAACCTGAACAAGTTTTTAGCCCTCTCTCGAATTCTTGCCCAGTACTCATCATCATTTTTCGGACCTCTAGGACGGATATGTCTGTTACCAAGGCTGTCAACACCAAAACCGTAGGAAAGAATGTCTTTAGCTGGTATTACAGGCTCGTTTCTTAAAAGTCTTCCCATATTGACATTGAAAGCATGAACGAAAGGAGTAACCTCTTCTTTATAAATTATACGTTGTATCTGTTGCAAGTTCTGAATAAGACTTGTAGGCGTCCTTCCCCCAAAATCTATACAGAATGATTGCACTCCTCTGCTAAGATAAAATTCAATGAGTGGTTTTATGAATTCAAATGGTATGTCAAATTGAATACATCCCATGACAGGCTTATCACCGAAGGATTCCGCCTTTTCCACAAAATTACTCAGAAATTCCATATGCTTTTCAAAAGCAGCATAATCAGCATTCTTTAATTCCTGAAAAGCTGGTACAACAATAAAGTCTGAATACGATTTTTCAGTGGCAATCAGGAATTCCAGCTCAGTATCGGATGGTTTCTCATCTTTGTAGCTTGCAAGAAAAATATTCACATCCTTTTTATTTGATTTCTTGATTAAACTATTAAACCAATAATTTAATTCTCTTTGAGCTCCATTGTTTTTTATTAAATCGCTAAGGTAACCTTTATCGAAGGTTTTGTATATTTCATTTACCTTGGGCTCAGTGTACCTTAGGCTCACCTTAGGCAAAAACTTTGAAAGATCAAAGGCTTTCACAGGAGTTTTTACTCTCTTTTTACCAACTTTCAATTCGCCAAATCTGAAGAAACTCCTTTTATCAAATGCAATCAGGTTATATTGTGCTTCCACAAAAAAATTATTAAAAAACTTTTTTATAATTGTTTTGGTGATGCAGAAATATGGAAATTAACGCAGACAAAATCAAAATGAAATTAAGAGAGATTGATCCAATCAAAGCTTATATTTTGCTCCTTCTGAGAGAAAAAAATTTTGAAGCCGTGAAGGGTAAGCTATGGTTACAGAAAGAGATGTTTATTATACTTTCAAATTTAGATAAACTCAAAAACTTCTTGGATTTTGAACCGTACTTCTTTGGACCTCACAGCGAAAGTGTTGATGTAGCACTTGAGCAGTTAGAAAAATCTGGCCTTGTGAGATTTGAGGGAAACAAGATTTCGCTTACTCACGAGGGGGAGGGGCTTGCAAATGTCCTCGCAAGTAAGGCAAGCAGTGAAAACATTGAGCTTGTAAGGGAAATCAAAGAGCTATTGAATGACTTATCAAAAGATGAACTGCTGGCATTTGTATATTTCACTTTTCCAGAAATGACCAAAGAATCTTTAGAAATCGAAAATATCAAGAGGAGAAGAAAGAAGCTTGCACTAAAACTCTACAGAAAAGGAAAGATAAGCCTTGCTAAAGCAGCCGAAATTTCTGGATTGAGTATAGAAGAATTTATGAGTATATTAAGAAAAGAGCAGATTGGAGTCCAGATAAATCCATAGGTGATGTATTGAAGGCTATTCTAGATTCATCAGTACTAATAGCCTTTTTTACGGAACTTAAAGACCCTAAATATTTGCTATCACTGACTTATTTTGGTTATGAACTCCATATACCAAATGGTGTCGCTATTGAACTAAAAAGAGGGATTACATTCCAGCAGTTATCACCATATCTGAGCAATTTTAATCAACTATCAGAAGTTGACCAAATTGATTTGTATCCTTTTAAAAAAAGATTTCCTTACTTAGCACAGGGAGAACTCGAAGTTCTCTTCTGGGGACTAAGGTTTAAAAGGGGCAAAGAGCAATACATATGCGTGCTTGATGATAAAAAAGCAAGAAACGCAGCCGAAAAACTTCGGTTAAATTACACTGGAACTATAGGCATTTTGAATCTTCTCGAAGAATTGGACTTCTTAGCTTCCAGAGAGAGAAAAAGCATTATTGAGGAACTCAGAAAAGCAGGTTTCAGAGTGCCATAGAGATTCAAATAACAGTAGCACTAAGAAAAGTTTTTCTAAGAATTTATATACTACTATATAAAAACAAAGTAAAGTGATATGTATGAGGCCATTCCACATGATTGCTCTACCTCATAAAGACATACTCGAAGGCAGACTTACAATGGACGTTTTTGCTGCTGACTTATGGAATGTTTTTAAAGGTGAGGCAGTTGATGATTACAAAAATCCTGATTCTTTCTTTCAAAAAACCTATCCAACCTTTGGATTGAGAAACTTGCTGAAAATAGCAGGAAAGAGGTTGAGAAGTGAGGGTGGAGACTCTGTCATCCAGATTCAGACTCCTTTTGGTGGAGGTAAGACTCATTCTCTGATCGCACTGTATCATGCCTTCTCAACTGGAAAGTACGTTGAGGATGCAATTAAAGCAAATGTTGTCGTAATTGTTGGAACTGCTATCAGCCCAAAGGAGGAGAACGGGAAGATAACGGGAACAATCTGGGGAGAAATTGAAAGACAGCTTGAAGGTGAAGTAAAAGAGCTTGACCTGTCTGTTTCACCCGGTAGAGATAAGCTTGAAGAATTGTTCAGAAAACATCAACCACTCCTTATTCTGATGGATGAAGTTCTTCAATATACTACCAAAGCTGCTGGGATAAAAGTTGGAGACTCAAATCTTGCCTCGCAAACAATGGCTTTTATGCAGGAATTAACAGAGTGTGTTAAGTCCTTGAAGAAAACTCTCCTCGTTCTAACACTACCATCAAGCATTATTGAGCACTACGACGAGAGTGCGGAGAAGCTGTTTGTTCAATTGCAGAAGGTTTCGGGAAGAATGGAGAAAATCTACACTCCAGTTGCTGGTGAGGAAATTTACGAGGTTGTGAGGAGAAGACTTTTCAGGGAAATCGATAATGAAAGAGCAAGAGAAGTTGTTGAAGAATTCGTGAATTATTACGAGAGAGAAGGAATAATTCAGGAGAAAGCAGAATACAGAGATAAAATGATGAAGAGCTACCCTTTCCATCCTGAAGTTATTGATGTCCTTCACAACAGATGGGGAAGCATTCCAACTTTCCAGAGAACAAGAGGTGTTTTGAGAATACTTTCTCTTGCAATCTACAGACTAAAGGATTCATCCATACCACTCATACGCCCATGTGATTTGGATTTAACATACAGTGAGCTTGCTGAAGAGCTCATCAAACATATAGGGAGAGAATATGAGAGCGTTTTGTCAGCAGATATAACAGGAAGTAATGCTAATGCAAAGAAAGTTGATAAATCAACTGGAGTTACATACCAAGGCTTAAATCTTGGAACGAAGCTTGCTACTGCCATCTTCCTCTACTCATTCTCAGGTGGAGAGAAAGGAGCAAGTTTGGGTGACCTCAAACTTGCATGTTCTGACACAAACGTACCATCAAGCGTGATAACTGATGTGATTGAAGGATTGAAGAGCAATCTTTTCTACCTTCAATCTGACATTACAAGATACTTTTTCACTTCCCAGCCAAACTTAAACAGCATTCTTGTGACAAGAATGTCCGAAATAGATAACGGAGTGATAAAAGCCGCAACCAAATCATTGACTGAGAGGTTCTCAGGTAAGGATATTCCTGTTTACATCTGGCCTTCAAAACCAAAAGATATTCCGGATTCAGAGGAATTGAAGCTCATAATACTGCCTGAAAATGATGGAAAGTTGTGCAAGAATATCCTTGAGAATTACGGTGAGAATCCGAGGGTTAACAAGAATACCCTATTTTTCCTGTGCCCGATGGAGTCTGAGAGATTCTCCTTTGAGAACTGGCTCAGAAAACTGCTCGCATGGAGAAGAATAGATGAAGATAAATCGCTTAATCTTACCGAACTGCAACAGAAAGAAGTAAAGAAGAATTTGGGAGAGATGAGCAAAGCTGAAAGAATTCAGCTGAGGAGTTTTTACAGGCTTGTTTATGTTCCATCAAAAGACGGATTCAGAGAGATCGATTTGGGAATTCCTGTTTTTGGTAAAACAGAGACATTGAGCAGGGAAGTAATTAACAGACTAAAAGCTGAAGGTGAAATTGTTGAAAAACTCTCTCCATTACTGATTTCTGAGAAATACCTGCGAGATAAAGACTATGTTGAGACGGGCAGGCTCTTCAAAGCCATGCTCTCAACCCCGGGAGAACCGAGAGTTACTAAAAGTAAGTTCATCAGTTCAATCAGAGATGGCGTTAAACAGGGTATTTTTGGCTCTGGAATTCTCAGGGATGGCAGTGTGGAATGTTTGAAGTTTAAAGAGAATACAGAAGTCCTGCTGAGCGATTATGAAGTGATAATAAGAAAGGAGATTTGTGAGAAGCCCAAAGCGGAAGAAGGAAGGGTTGAAGAGGAATTAGAAGGATATGAGGAAGTAGAAGAGGAAGAGAAAGAAACTGGTATTCTGGTAGAAGATGAGGATAAGGAGAAACCAAAGCCTCCTGTGGTAATACCCAAATTCAAGAAGGTAAAGCTCTCTGTTGAAGTTCCGAGAGGTAAGTTCTCAGAATTTTACACTGGAGTTATCCTGCCCATTGAAAAATCCTTTGGTGAAGCTGAAATAAAAATTGAAATTGAGGCTAAGAATGGTGAGATTCCAAAGAGTGAGTATGAAAATAAGGTAAAAGAAACACTACTTCAGATTAATGCAAAATTTAAGGAAGAAGAGTTGGAGGAGTGATTATGTCTTACTGGCTCTGTATAACAACGGAAGAGAACTGGGATGTTATAAGAAAAAAGAATGTATGGGGTGTTCAGGAGAAACATCGCAATACGATTGGCCTCATTAAAAGGTGAGATTAAGTTATGAAGAACTTCCCCTGTAGAAAATCAAAGCCATATTTTCAGTTACTTCATCCATACAATGTTTAAGAGAAAGTTTTTTTGTTTTTTGAGAGGGCGAAAATTATATATTCAAATATGACACTATGTCACATAGTAACAAAAGGTGAAATCATGAGTGAAATTGGAAAAAGAGTTAGAATCGAGAGAATACTTGACAGAAAAAGTCAGAATACAGTAATTGTCCCGATGGACCATGGCCTCTCAATGGGCCCAATAGACGGTATTGTGAAAATGACAGATACAATTAATGCTGTTGCTGAAGGCGGTGCAAATGCTGTTGTGATACATAAGGGAATTGTGGGTTTTGGACACAGAGGTTACGGAAAGGATGTAGGACTCATCATCCACATGAGCGGTTCAACTTCTCTCAGTCCTGACCCAAACGAGAAGGTACTTGTTTGCAGTGTTGAAGAAGCGATAAAGCTTGGTGCAGATGCTGTAAGCGTTCATATAAACATTGGCAGTAACACAGAGGCTGAACAGATAAGAAGCCTTGGGGAGGTAAGCAGAACATGTAAGGAGTGGGGAATACCTCTTCTCGCAATGATGTATCCCAGAGGGAACGGAATAGACCAGTTCAGTGAGAAAGCAGTCTCCCTTGCAGCAAGGGCAGGAGCTGAACTCGGTGCAGACATAGTTAAAACGAACTTCACAGGAGATAGAGAGAGTTTCAGAAGGGTCACTGAGGGTTGTCCTGTCCCGGTGGTGGTTGCAGGCGGCCCAAAAATGGGAAGTGAAGCAGAAATTCTCAGGATGGTGGAGATGGCAATTGAGGCAGGGGCGAGAGGAGTTGCGATTGGTAGAAATGTATTTCAGGCAGATAACCCGATAAAAATGACACATGCTATTTCAATGATTGTCCATAATAACACAAGTGCTGAGGAGGCTTTAAATCTTCTTAAATAAATTAAACAATTTTTATTACTTTCTTTAATTCGGATGTGAAGTTACTGACGACTTCATCATCCACATGTGGCATGACAACAAGTCTGATTGCCTCGGGCTTTCTTATTGTTGAGATTACCCATCTCCTGCGATAAAGTTCTTCCTTTATTCTGTCCGCATTCCTGCATCTGAAACAGACAACGTTGATGATTGGCTCAATTACAGTCTCAAGTCCTATTTGAGACAGTTCTTCAACGAGTATTGAGGTTTTTTCAAGACATCCCTCAGTAATCTTTTTCATTCCTTCAGCGCCGAGATGCTTCAATACAGCATATGCTGATGCGACTCCAGTTCCCGGTCTTGTGCCCGTTAACGTGTACTGTCTTTCCGAAGTCAGATAAGGCGTCTCAATTTCCAGCGCTTCTATAAATTTTTTATCTCTGAAGAATATTCCTCCCGCAGGAATTGTAGCCATGCCCATTTTATGCGGGTCGATTGTTATTGATGCTACACCATCGAGTTCAAAATCAAATGGGATTCTTCTGTTCATGAATGGGAGAATCAACCCACCGAATGCGGCATCGACATGCAGCGGTATGTTTTTTTCAACTGCAAGTTTGGATAAATCATCGATAGGGTCTATCTGCCCGAGTTCGGTTGTCCCGGCTATTCCAGTAATTGCCACAGTCTCATCATCCACAAGACTTTCAACATTGTCGATGTCCACTCTGTAATCTCTGTCAAGTCTGGCACGTCTCACTTCAACACCCAGTATGTCTCCAATTTTCTCAAATGAAAAATGAGCTGACTCAGGAATGACAACATTTCTTCCTTTCAGTATATTCCTTGCTGCCCTGATAGCCTGTATATTCGCCTCTGTCCCTCCAGAACAGATATATCCCTCAGCATTTTCATAATGGAGGATTTTTCCGAGTATTGAAATCAGTTTCTCTTCAAGCTCTCTCGTTCCAGTAAATATCCCCGGGTCGCCAAGATTTGTACCTAAGAAAAGATTGTGAGCCTCTATTGCAACATGATGTGGATAGGTACACATAGAACTCAAAACCCTTGAATACGGAATGTCTCTTGCCCTTATGTTCTTCAGCTCATCGATGACGGACATAGCTCAACCGCAATAGCAACTGTATTAAATATATCCATTTCAATCAGAGGTTGTGGTAAATGTTGCAATACTTGCCGGAGGTACTGGCTCAAGACTCGGGGGTCAGGACAAGGGATTCATAAAAATCAGGGGAGTTGCGGTGATAGAACTTCTGACCGAAGAATTGAAAGATTTTAAAAAAGTCGTTGTATGCAGAAATGAGAGTCAGAAGAGCCTGTATTCGCCATATTCAGACGTGATAGTCGATGAATTTGAAGGAATGGGACCTCTTGCAGGAATACACGCTGCTTTAAAGTATTTCAGAAACACAGTCGTTGTAATCGCAGTTGACATGCCATTTGTAAGAAGAGGGGTCGTAGAATTTCTTTTCAACGAAGCAAAAAGAGGAAACGCAGTTGCAATAATTCCAGTCTGGAGTGACGGTAAAAAAGAACCGCTGCTGGCATGCTATACCTTAGAAGCTCTTGATAGAATAGAGAAAAGTCTCCAGAAGGGAGAGAAAAAAATCATGAATGCCTTAGAGCATAACAGAACAGGATTCTACCCTATCGAGAAATTGAAAAAGTATGACAAAAAATTGCTTTCATTTATTAATCTGAATACACTTGAAGATATTAGAAGAGTGGAAGAGATATGTTAATCGATAGATTTGGGAGATATATAACAAATCTAAGGATTTCAGTCACAAATAAGTGCAATCTGAACTGTCTGTACTGTCACAGGGAAGGAGAGATTTCTCCCGGAAGAGACATGGATTCGGAGAGGATTGAAATAATCTGCGATGCCTTTTACAGGCTTGGAATTAAAAAGGTCAAAATTACCGGTGGTGAACCGTTATTGAGGAAAGATATTGTTGAGATAATCCATTCAATGCCCGATTTCAAGGAGATTTCAATGACCACGAACGGTATTTTTCTCTCAAAGAAAGCTGACGAGCTGGCAGATGCCGGTTTGAATAGAGTGAATATCAGTCTTGACACTCTGAATGAAGAAAAATACAGGCACATTACAGGTGGTGATGTTAAAAAGGTCGTTGATGCAATTTACGCTGCATTTAATGCCAATCTAACACCCATAAAAGTTAATATGGTTCTGATGAGGGATATAAACGTGGATGATGTTCCTGAGATGCTTGAATTTATGTCAGAATTTAATGAGAGTGGAATTAATGTGATTCTGCAGATTATAGAGCTTCTAAAGTTGTCTGGGCTGGAAAAGTATTATCAGGATATCGCCCCAGTAGAGAAAAAATATTCAGAAATGGCAGAAGCAGTTGTTGTCAGAGAGATGCACAAGAGAAGGCAGTATGCTATCGGCAAGTTCGTGATTGAGTTCGTAAAACCTCTTGATAATTCGGAATTCTGCATGCACTGTAACAGAATCCGGGTGACCTCAGATGGAAAAGTAAAGCCCTGTTTACTCAAAAATGATAATCTTATTGATATAAGGTATTTAGAGGGTGAGGAGCTTTTAACAGCAATTAAGAGAGCTGTAATGCTTAGAGAGCCATTTTTCTGTAAACCAAGTTAGACCTGAAAGAAATTGAAGATGTTGAGCCAGCAGAAACTCATGTTTTTATATAACAGGTTACCGAGTTTTAAACATGATTGAGCTTTATGTGGATGGAAAAAAAATTCCCATGAACAGTTATGTCAGAAGTGTCTTCACGAAAGTTATTGAGGCAATGGTTTCCACCCTCAAGGGAGTGAATCAGGACTGGAGTAAGGTTGAAATAAGGCTGGAAAAATGATGATAAGATGATGGTAAGAGAGAGCATCCTCCATTTGGATGGATACAAGGCTGGAAAAAGCATAGAAGAAGTCAGGATGAAATATGGGCTTGAAAAAGTGGTCAAGCTGGCTTCCAACGAGAACCCGTATGGGCCAAGTCCGAAGGCGATAGAGGCGTTTAAAAGCTTTGACTCGCTCCACATCTACCCTGATCCCGACCCGCTCGATCTGAGAGAGAAAATAGGGGAATATGCGGGAGTTGAAGCTGACAGAATAACTCTGGGGGCAGGTGTTGACGGAATCCTCGAGAATATGTTTAAATTATTTGTTGAAGGGGGTAATGAGGTCATAATACCGGTTCCTTCCTTCCCTTACTACCACATTCTGACGAAACTCAGTGGAGGGGTTGAGGTCAGAGTTAGCAGAAGAGAGGACTTTACAGTTGATGCAACAGAAGTACTCAATTCTATCGGAAAGAATACGAGGCTGATTATAATATGTTCACCCAACAACCCCACAGGCAACTCAGAGAACATGAATGAACTCAAAGATATAATCGAAGATGGAGGCGTTATGATTTTCATAGATGAGGCTTATGCTGAATTTTCCTCAAAGAATTTGCTGGATTTAGCTCAATACAGTAACGTGATTCTGGCAAGAACATTTTCAAAAGCATTCGGGCTTGCCAATTTAAGAATTGGATATGCAGTAATTCCTGAGGAACTCAGAAAGTATTTTCTCAAGGTATCGACCCCATTCCCGCTTTCCACACCTGCAAAACAGGCTGCAATCGCTGCACTTGACGACAGAGAATATCTGAAAATGGTTGTAGATAGAACAGTAGCTGAGAGGGAAACAATGCTGAGAGAACTCAAAAAAATGGGTGTGAGAGCATTCCCTTCAGAATCCAATTTTATATTTATTGAGACAGAATTTGATTCTGCATACATGGTTGAAGAGTTATTGAAGAGGGGCATAATAATCAGAGATTGCTCTGGCTTCACCGGCTGTAACAGCAATCATGTCAGAGTTAGTGTTGGTAAAAAGGAGGAAAATGATATGTTTCTTGAGGCTATGGGGGAAATCTATTGAGGTGAATTATGATTGTCGCTCTTACCGGAACACCGGGAGTCGGAAAAAGCACAGTGGCAAAAATATTGAGACAGAGGGGTTATGAAGTTGAGTCTGTCAGCGAACTTGCAGAAAAGCTTGATTGCATTATAGGGGAGGAGAGAGGTTCCAGAATAGTTGATATCAATTCACTTGCTGACAAAATTGAAAGAGAAGGTTTCAGGATAATAGAGGGTCATCTATCACACCACCTCAATCCGGATATTGCTGTTGTCCTGAGATGCAATCCAAAGATTCTTAAAAAGAGGCTATCTCGAAAGGGCTGGGCTGAGGAGAAAATTCTCGAGAATCTCGAGGCAGAGATTACAGATGTGATTTTAATGGAAGCAATGGATGTTAAAAATATTTATGAAATTGACACATCGAGAATGGGGGCTGAAGAGGTTGCCAATGCTGTTGATAGAATAATTAACGGCGATACTGATAACTTTACGCCTGGTAAAATTGACTGGATATTTGATATTGGAGATGAGATAGGGGATTTAATCAGGAGATTTTTTTGACTGAACTTGAAATAAAATAAAATTAAAAAATAAAAATTTATAAAGTATTATTCAATTTTTATCTTCTTTAAATCGTCCTTTCTGGGATGCCTCTTCTTGAAGATGATTTCAAGCACTCCGTTGTTGTACCTCGCTTTTGCAGAGTCTGGAATGACCTCACATGGTAAATCTGCTCTTTCATAGTACTTTCTTGTTTCGCCCTCTGCCTTGATTTCAACAGTTGTATCAGATGCGTTGACATCAATGTCTTCTTTGTTCACTCCCGGCATCTCTGCAATTACATGGACGTCCTCATCCCCTTCCATCACATCAATAAGGGGTTTTCTCTCCTCAATCCCTTCCTTGCTGATTATTTCAGGCTTGCTGCCAAACTCCTTAATTTCAGGTCTTCCATCGGGACCGATTCTTATCGAGAATCCTTTGACAAAAGGTTTCATTTCCCCTTTTGATGCCGATCTGAAAAATTCATCAAGATCCTTGAACATTTTCTCGACTATCTCGTCAAAATAACCGAAACTCCTGCCAAAGAACTCATCGAAGATGTCGTCCCATTCTCTCCTCTTCTTCTTCCACGTCATTTAAACCACCTCCGATTACGCATACATTTTATGAATACCCTCAACAATTTTTTCGTATTTTTCAACATCTTCTTTGGTTAAACTAGGTTTTATCTTTTTCATTGCCTCTTCAAAATGCCTCATCTCTATCTTAATATTCTGAGCCACTTCCTTAGCTTCTTCTCTTGACATATCCGGATTTATGTGCTCTCTTATAACAAGCATTCCTGCTTCTCTGCACACAGCCTCAATGTCCGCGCCACTGTAACCCTCGGACTTCCTTGCGAGTTCATCCAAGTCCACATCACCGAGTGGTTTTCCACGCAGATGAATGCGGAAAATCTCCTTTCTCGCTTCTCTATCAGGCGGTGGAATATAAACATGTCTTTCAATTCTACCGGGTCTTATCAATGCCGGGTCAACCATGTCAGGCCTGTTTGTTGCAGCAACAACAATAACATCCTTCAGCTCCTCGAGCCCATCCAGTTCAGTAAGCAGCTGACTGACAACCCTCTCGGTAACGTGACTGTCAGCTCCAAGACCTCTACGTGGGGCAAGACTGTCCACCTCGTCAAAGAACAGGATTGCCGGTGCAACCTGCCTTGCCTTCCTGAACATTTCTCTGACGTGCTTCTCACTCTCACCCACCCATTTGCTCAATAATTCGGGACCTTTGACGCTTATGAAGTTTGCGTTACTTTCATTTGCGACAGCCTTTGCAATTAACGTTTTACCTGTTCCCGGGGGCCCATAAAGCAGAATTCCCTTTGGAGGAGCAATGTTGACAGTGGAGAAAACCTCCGGAAACTTCATTGGCCATTCCACCGCTTCCTGCATTTCCTGTTTGGCTTTTTCAAGACCACCAACATCATCCCATTTTACATTTGGCACTTCTACAAGAACCTCACGCATTGCAGATGGTTCTATATTCTTCAGGGCTTCCCTGAAGTCGTCAACTGTAACTTTGAGGTTTTGAAGGACTTCCTGAGGTATCTCTTCTGCTTCAATATCAATTTCTGGCAGGGCTCTCCTCAGCGCATGCATCGCAGCTTCCTTTGCAAGTGCTTCAAGATCCGCTCCAACAAAACCAAGGGTCAAATCAGCAAATTTATCAATATCAACATCTTCTCCGAGTGGCATACCCCTTGTGTGTATCTCCAGAACCTCTTTCCTGCCTTCCCTGTCAGGAACTCCAATCTCAATCTCCCTGTCGAACCTACCTGGTCTTCTTAATGCCGGATCAAGCGCATCCGGTCTGTTGGTGGCAGCAATCACTACAACATCGCCCCTCGCCTCAAGACCATCCATCAGGGAAAGAAGCTGTGCCACCACTCTCCTCTCAACCTCTCCAGTAACTTCCTCTCTTTTTGGAGCGATTGAATCAATTTCGTCAATGAATATTATTGCTGGGGTGTTTTCACTTGCTTCTTCAAATATTTCTCTCAGGCGCTGTTCTGATTCACCATAATACTTGCTCATTATCTCTGGCCCGCTCAATGATATGAAGTGGGCATCAACCTCATTTGCGACAGCCTTTGCAATTAACGTTTTACCTGTTCCCGGAGGCCCATGCAAGAGAACACCCTTGGGTGGGTCTATACCAAGTTTCTGGAAGATTTCAGGATGCTTCAATGGTAACTCAATCATCTCCCTCACGAGGCGAAGTTCTCTCTTCAATCCTCCAATATCTTCGTACGTCACACTCGGAACTGTTCTTCTGACTTCCTCGACCGGTTTCTCTTTAAGTTCAATACTGGTTGTTCTTGATACCATGACAATCCCTGAAGGTTTCGTTCCAGTTACCACAAATGTCAGCGTGTGCCCGAAAATCTCAACTCTGATTCTCTGCCCCCTCATTACTGGTCTACCCTCAAGTAACCTTAACAGATAGGATTCGCCACCCATCAGCCTTACTGGTTCTGTCGGTGCTACAACGACTTTTTCTGCCCTTTTTGTTTCTGCCTTTCTTACCGTAACTCTATCATCTATTCCTACGCCAGCATTGTTTCGCAGGTTTCCATCTATCCTTATGATTCCCGTTCCTCTATCTTCCGGGTAACCTGGCCATACTATCGCAGGAGCGGTGTTCTTACCTTTGACTTCAATTACATCGCCACTCTGAAGCCCGCGCTCTTCCATGACCTCAGGGTCAATTCTGGCTATACCCCTGCCAACATCACGGTAATATGCTTCCGTTACCCTCAATACAACATCTTCATTTTTCTTAACCATATTATCACCTCTTTAATTATATAATCAACATTTTATTCTCCAGTAAATTTCATCCCCCTCTTCTTTTTCAACAAGATTTTTACTCTCAAGGCTCTTCAAGGCTTTTAGCACGTCATTGTATGGTATTCCAAAGCTTTCTGAGATTTTCAATGGAGTGTCTGCACCTTTTGTTATAGCCAGCATCACTATTCTCTCAACTTCATCATCGATTTCCTTCTCAATCTCATCAAGCAATTCTTCAAACATATCATTAAATCTTCTTGACACAGCACCAAGCATTTCTGAAAAACATTTTTCTATTTCCTCAACATCCCTTAATGCTCTGAATAAATCCACCATTGAGCCGGTTGAGGGTTTAAATGCATTCTCAAAGTGTTTCATTAGTTTGTCAAACTCGAGTTCCGGCTCGCCCTTTATCGTACTCGCAAAGAATCTATGAGGTGTGATTGAAATTTCGATTCTCAGATTGCTGTTGATGTTGTAGTACCTTCTTCTACCCTCTTCATAGCATCTGACTATTCCAATGTTTTCAAGCTTTTCCAGATGGTCAAGCACAACTTTTGGTGACATTTTGAGTGAATAGGAGATTTCGCTCACATAACATGGTTTTTTGGAAAGTAGATTCAAAATTCTCCTTCGACTCTCATTCCCGAGGACTTCAAGTATCTCCTCAGCCATCGTTTTTCCAGCCATTTTTGCTTCACCTTTTAATTATTAACCTTCAACTACTTTACTTTTGTTACTAACATTGGGTTAGTGTAATTCTATTTAAAGCTTTCGTTTTCTAACTCATGAATTCCGTTTTTGATGCGAGAAGAGATTGCAGGCAGCAACAGTTACAGTGCCGGACGACTACCCCAGCATTCAGTGGGCTATAGATAACGCTACAGAAGGAGACACAATTGTCGTGAAGGACGGAGTTTATGTTGAAAATATAGTAGTAAACAAGCGTTTGACAATAAAGTCAGAGAATGGCTTTGATAACTGTATTGTTAAAGCTGGATTTGGAAATGTAATTACAATAACTGCCGACTATGCAAGCATAACTGGTTTTACTTTTGCCGGAGCAGGTGAAAACGAATTCCTATTTGCTGGCATCAGCATCAACGCCAATCACTGCAGAATTACAGACAATCTGTGCTTGAATAACAGTGTTGGCATAGCTCTTTACGGAGCAAATGACAACATAATAGCAAACAATAACATCACTAACAACATTTTCGGAGTTCGCCTTTACTATTCAAATAACAACTTAGTCTATCTGAATAACTTCATCAACGTCAATAATGTTTATTCTTACGCATCATCAAATTTATGGAACTCACCAGAGCAAATAATCTACCAGTACAGTGGTAAAACCTTCATCAACTACCTCGGAAACTACTGGAATGACTATAGAGATGATGAGCCCTCAGAGTTTGCAGGTGAAGATTTGCCACCTAGTGGATATATGCCACTAAATAATTATTTAGACCTTGATGACGATGGTGTTGGAGATATATCCTACACAACATATACGGATTCAGATAAAGATTACTATCCACTCATGAAGCCTTTTGAGAACTATTTTGTACTTGAGAGGGGACCTGAACTGGTTGATTATGAAATAAGAAATCTTTGGGAGGGCTATTTAAAGCAAATGGAGTCGGAGAAAGGTAGGTTAGCTGTAGAGTTTTTTATATTAACAAGAATTCTCGTAGCGAATGAGGTGAACTACTTTTGGAGTTTACTAAATGCAACTATTTCGCATGATGAGATGGTAAAGAATTTATTAGGAGAGATTCAAGATGATTCTGGGAAGAGAGTAGATTCATTTGAAATGAATAAAACAGATGATGGGTTGTTTTCGAGAGATTTAGTTGGTACCAATGCTCTGAGTGTGATTTATACAATTGCATCATTCTTTGGAGTTGACTTGCCATTTTATAATTTGCCCCAATATTACTGGACAAATGTAATGATGACTGACATTTCCAGCAACAACTTCACATACGCAGTTGGAGAGAAACTGCCGATTACAAACAATTTACGGCAAGGAATCTGCAAATTACACCTTGCAAACAGTATGGTGGAATGATGGCACTTTGATGGATAAAACAATAATAAACGACAGCATTAAAGAAGGGGAGACTAAAACGATTGAAAAGAGTATTCCTACTCCAACTCCAGTTCCAACACCAATTCCTGAGTTTACACCAGTAGGACTTTTAAGTATAGTTGGATTGCTATTGATTGCAATAAAATTCAACAGGGAGTAAATAGGAGGTTAGATTGTATGTCGGTCAAAGAGTTCTTAGAACTGGACAGAAGGAAGATAGGAGTAGTAATTGTAGTGTCAATTTTTTTACTATTTTACCATTTTGTTCTTCAAAAAGATATCATCTGAATACGTCCATATCTCTGTGAGCCACCAGTAAAGAGAAATTACAACTGCATAACTCTGTTCTACGATCTGGAGGAAGGAAGAGTCACCCACATAACAGAGGACAAGAAGAAGGAAGTATTCAGGAAGCTAAAAGATTTCCTTGAACAAAAGATCAATCTTGATAAGATAAAAGCAGCTAAGAATTCGTTTGGCTGAGTAAATGTAGCAAATTTTCATGTTTGTTTTTAAAAAAAAGGGGAATCCCTTCATTGCCCCATTGAGGGGCTCCGGCTGGGGGGTTATTGGGTGGGGTGGTAGGGTGGTAGTATGGGTGGTAGTTGGTATACATTATCATTATAAGATTTAAATCTTTCGATTGTAATAACAATCATCATTTTTAATGACTATATATTTAATTTTTTAATTAAATTCAAAATTTTATTCTTAGTTAATAAAAAACAGAAAAAATTTTTTATCGCGATTGATATTTTCCCCACTGTATAAAAAACAAATGAGGAAATCAGATTTACCGGGAACGGAAGAAAAACTTAAAAATACAAATTAACATTAAAGATTAAGCCATCAATAAGGGCGTATGTGATTGAGATGTTTAAAAGACTCGTAATACCAGAAAATACGAAATTCGAAGAGGGAAGTATTGTAATTGAGAAGGATGCAATTGTAGGGGCTGGTAGCTCACTGGGTTATGGAATCATAGGGAGAAAAGTTGTTTTTGGAGAGAAATGCACCATCGAGGGAGACATTATCGGAGATGACGTAAGACTGGATGCATGGTGTGATGTCAGGGGTAATGTGGTCAGCAAGGGTGATGCATATCTGTCAGACTTCACAACAATAGATGGAAAGCTGACCGTTTATGGCGACCTTGAGATAGGAAGAAACGTTAAAATTAAAGATGGATTCGAAGCTAAAGGTTTGATAACCATTCAAAGTCCGCTCCCAGTCTTAATATTCGTTTTTGTTTATCTTCTTGAACTTTTAAGGCTGGGAAGGCTGGAAGAGGCTGAAAAAATCTTTGAAGAAATTGATGAATTTGAGTCTCCTCTAATAATCCCCGATGACTCAATACTGAACCTCGAGACAATAAAATCCGAACATGATATTGAAATCTCAGGTAGTAGAGTCCTCGGAAACATCAAAGGAAAAAATGTTTTTGTGGAAGGCAGTGAAGTATTCGGAAGTATTCGCGGTAATGAAATTCTTATCGACGGTGCAAGAATTCACGGAGCTGTGGAGGGGGCTGAGGTCTACCTCACAAATTCAACAGAAGTTTTTGGATATGTCAAAGCCGATAAGGTGCATCTTGAAGAGAAATGTACTGTTGAGGCTACGCTCATCGGCAAACGGGGAGTGTGGATTAAACCGAGAATCGAAGTCTCAAAGTTTGATGTTATAAAAGAAGAAATTGAGGAAATTGAGGTTAAAGAGAGAGAAGAAATCCAGAAAGATGCTCAGTAATACTGATTGGCTTCTCTGAGCGGTTACCGGGTATGGGGTGGTTTTTTGATTGAGATAGGACTGGCAGGAAAACCAAATTCAGGAAAATCCACTTTTTTCAGGTCAGCCACCTTAGCGGACGCTGAAATCGGGAATTATCCTTTTACAACAATCCAGCCCAATATTGGAATCGGATACGTGAGAGTCGAATGTGTTTGCAGAGAACTTGATGTAGAATGTAAAAATTGCAGAGATGGGTGGAGGTTTATACCTGTAAAGCTCATTGATGTAGCGGGACTTGTTCCCGGAGCACATGAAGGTAGAGGCTTGGGAAACGAGTTTCTCGATAATTTGAGGCGGAGTGAGGCAGTTATACACATTGTAGATGCTTCAGGTTCAACAGACTTTGAAGGTAACGAGATTGAAATTGGGGAACATAGTCCAGTTGAGGACGTGATGTTTCTGTACAGAGAACTTGATATGTGGCTGTTTGGAATTCTGAAGAGAAACTGGGATAAAATTACACGACGGATAAGCATGGAGAGAAGAGACCCGGTAAAATTCATCTCAGAACAGCTTGCAGGTCTGGGTTTCGAGGACTGGCATGTAAAGGAGTCTCTCAAAATAGTCGGAAAAGACGTATCCGAGTTCTCAAAAGATGATCTGAAAAAATTTTCATCTGAACTCAGAAAGAGAAGACTGAAAATGGTAATTGCCGCCAATAAGGCTGACAAAGCACCTGAAGAGCTTATCAAAGAGTTATCGAAATTGGATGAGATAATTGTCCCGTCATCTGCATCCCTTGAACTGACCCTAAGAACTGCAGCCCAGAATAACTACATAAAGTACCTTCCGGGTGATGAGGACTTTGAGATTCTAAAAGAGCTGAATGAAAAGCAAAAAAAGGCGCTTGAGTTAATCCGTGAGTATATGAGCAGGTTTCATGGAACTGGAGTGCAAAAAGCAATTAATTCCGTGGTTTTTGATTTGCTCAACTACATAGTTGTATATCCTGTTGAGGATGAGAATAAATATACGGACACAAAGGGCAATGTGCTGCCTGACGCTTTTCTTGTCAAAGAAGGCACAAATGCGAGAGAACTCGCATATCAGATTCATACGGATATAGGCAAGAATTTTATCTTTGCTGTGGATGCGAAAAAGAAGATGAGAATCTCGGAAAACCACGCTCTGAAAAATAATGATGTGATTAAAATCGCAAGTGGAGCGAGGTAATGCTATACCAGAGGGTATTCCAAAATCTTCTGAATTGACCGATACCGAACTGAACTTAAAACCGGGAATAACAAAGAATGAACTGTTAAATGAGTCGGATGGTACGTCATCCAGCATGCAGAATTGAGAGGGATTTATTCGAGATGAATCAAGAATATATCGATAAAAAATAATAAAAAATTAATTTATTATTACTCTGGAAAAGAGAAATCCTCCGGGAATGCTTTACTGTGCTGGTGAATTCTCAGAAAGTCGTCTCCATGACATCCAGTACATCCAACATTGCGGGGGGTGTGTATAACAAACACATCTCCATTACTGGACTTCAACGGGTCTTCCGCATGACACTGTCCGCAGTGAGGTTTAATAGATATGTCAGTCTGGTGACATGTAAAGCAATCATTATAGATTTCTCCATGTAATGTATGGATGTCTGTTACTATCTGCTCGTTTGACTTCTCTGATGCGTCCTCTACGTGGCAGTAAATACAATCGTCCGATGCATCAAGATGACCCGCAATTACATCAGCCTGTGGTACATACGTCCTGTCTTTGTTATAGTGGCAATTCAAACAGTCCCCATCTATGGGTTCCTCTTTTTTAACCACCTGTTCGACTGGCGTTGGTGTAGGAGTTGGTTTCTCCTTCAAAGGAGTTGGAACCTCAAACTTATGCTCCTCTGATTCCTTCTGGGTGCAGAGCGATAAAACTAGTACAGAAGTTAAAATAAAAGCAATAATTAGGTAAGATTTCTGCTTCATAGTGCTTCGCAGCTATTTTTACTCCTGTGCCTCTGTTCCACCATCAGCACTTATGTGCAGCACATTCAGATCCTGAGTGTGGCATACTGTACATGGCTTATCTCTGGGCAGGTGTATGTTTACAAGGTTCCCCTCACTGGGTTTTACCGGATCAACCGGGTCATGGCACAGTTCACACGATGTGCCCGCAGGCATATCTGCTGCCAACTGTCTGAACTGATCCCCAGTTATAAATTCTCCTCCAGTTCCGTGGCAAACTCCACATTCCAGATTTGCTGTTCCCTCACCCGTATGTATTACGTGTGGATCGCTTCCGTGGCAGTTGAAGCAGTACTGGCCACCTTTAACATGCGGAACGTATTCCGTTGATTTTGCATGACACGCATCACAGTCAACAGTTCCTGCTGGAACGGACGGTTCAGGACACTCGGGGCATGGAGTTACTTCAGGACATGGTGGACATGCCGTTGCCTCCGGTGTTGCCTCAGGCACTTCTACTGGAGCTTCTTCACCTGCGCATCCTGCAAACCAACCTGCTACGACCACTGCCATTAATATTATAAGCATCTTGGTTTTCATTGAACTCCCTCCAATTGGATTTGAGTTAGCTGAAATATATATTAGTCTTTCGGTTTTTTTTGTTTTCAAGTTTTTTGGAATGTAAAGATTTGCAGCAAATAATCATTTAAATTTAGGTGATTTCAGCCAGCCTTATAGACATCAAAAAGAAAATAAGAATAATAAAAGAATGGAATAAGAAAATTACAGAATGTTGCCAAAGTAATAGTAAACTTTGGGCTTCGTTCCAAGTTCCGGTCTCAATCTTTCAATCTCGACATTTCTGAGGTACTGTCGTACAACACTGCCTGAATCCATCAAATCACCAAATCTTCTTGCCCCGGTTGGACAGACAAATACACATGCCGGCTCAAGCCCCCTCTGAATTCTGTGGTAGCACCAGTTACATTTATCTGCAAGACCTCTCAGTTTTTTAACTGAATAGTCATCTGGATAGAGATATCTCGCTCCATATGGGCAAGCCTGAACACAGTACCCACAACCTATGCATTTATCCCAGTCCATGATAACAACTCCATCCGAAGTGAGATGAGTTGCGTTTACGGGGCAGACATTGACACATGGCGGATCATCACACTGATTGCATAGTTTCGGTACAAAGAAACCTGTTTTGATGTTTTCCACTTCAGGAGGATGAATTGCATAACCTTCCTCTCCCATTTCTGGAGAATCGACAATTACCTCTCCATCATTCGTAATCTGGTATCTTTCAACCCACGTTCTGTACTCGCCTTCAGGCACGCTGTTCTCAGCTCTGCATGCCTGAACACATTTCCCGCAGCCAATGCATCTCGTTAAATCCACAACAAAACCCCAGTAATTTCTTGTGAACTTTGAGGATGAGACAGTAGAAAGACCGCCAACAACAACCACAGCTTTCAGACCGAGCTTGAGAAATTCTCTCCTGTCCATTTCACTCCCCTCCTGTATACACTATAGACTTTGGAGGCCATGGATTATGTGGATTGTGGCATTGAGCACACTTCACTCCGGGAAAATGATCATCAAGACCAACTTTAACAAGAACATTCGGTTTGTAGGGGATTTCAGCATGACAGCTCCCACATGCCTCTCTTGAGGTGTCAACCTTCTCTGTTCTCGCTTTACCATGGCATGCTTCGCAATTCACCTCGATTCCACGAAGATTGTGCTTTGACTTCGACCACGTGGAATATTCTCCAGCATGACACTCACTGCAGTATTCTGCACCCTTATAACCCGGTTCTTTGTTGATGTTCTGTTCTTCAGCACTTAAAGTCTTTATTCCTAAGATTCTGTCAATTATACCAAGGTCTATATGGTACGGACCGATATCAAGGGCATTTACCACAGTGGTTGCCGAGATAACAAGAAGTGCTACAGAGACGTAAAAAAATTTTTTCTGCATTCTTAAAACCTCCTCCCTAATCTAATTTTGGAATTTACGTAGAAAATCCTGAATGCGGTGCGTATAACGCCAGTACAGCCATCTAACATTCGTCCAGCCCACCTTGAATTTCTGTACTGAATTAAGTTTATAAAATTTTCTATTTGTTATTTTATTCAATTTGAGGAGAGTTTTCTGTTAATAAACCATGCAAAGAAAGAATGAATCGGATTACCTTCGAATTTAATTTGTGTGAGAGTATAGTATTTGACATAACTTACTTAACCAAAATTCAAAAATTCCTTAACCCACTTCTCCGCAAAACTGATTCTCTGAGCTAGCTGGTAAAAACTACTGG
>MTMJ01000028.1 GCA_002010045.1 Archaeoglobus sp. JdFR-22
CTTCTGCAGTTAACCACTTAACAACTTCTTTTTCAGGTTTTCGTCCCATGTAGCCATTTTGTAGTTATTGGTTAAAAATGTTTTGTCTAATACTCTAATTGTAACTGAGCCGGGAGAAAAAGCTGAATTCAACATGATATTGAGTAATGCTGGAGAGGGGACAGTTTTAACTAATATCAATATAGGTACTAACGCACCTTCAAACTGGTGGATTGATGTTCGCCCTTCAAAAATTCCAGCTCTTAAAGAAGGGGAAGATGTAATAGTAAAAATCAACTCATACATTCCGGAAGACACCATACCAAGTGAATACAAACTTAAAATTACTATTGAAAGTGATCAGACTACAATGAATGAGGAATTAAAAATTATTGTGACAGAGAAGAGTTATACTACCATTATAGGGGGGATGATAACAATTACGGCTTTAACTGGGCTGCTTATTGCCTTCAAGAAGTTAGGAAGAAGATAGTTTCGCATTTTAGTAGATATCAACTTAAAAACAAAGAATTGGAAATCTGATAAAAAGTCCATTAACACAACAAACAATATTAAGCTTTTCACTCTCTAATCACCATGAACCTGCTCACGCTCGACATCGGCTCAGGAACGCAGGATTTTTTGCTGTACAAATCAGAGGAAAACATCAGGAATTGTATCAAGATGGTGCTGCCTTCTCCCCCAAAAATAGTTGCAAAAAGAATAAGGGAATGCATCTCAAAAAGAGAAGACATTCTGTTCACGGGATACACAATGGGTGGTGGTGCAAACACAAAAGCTGTTATTGAGCATATAAATGCTGGCTTAAAAGCCTACGCTTATGAGAAACCTGCTTTAACTTTTTCGGACAACCTCGAGAAAGTAAAAGAAATGGGAATTCAGATTTTGGATTCCAATGATTGTGTTAATGCCACAGAAATCGAGTTGAGAGATTTTGATTACCAGTTCTTCAGCAGCATTCTTGAAAAATTTGGAGAAAAAGCTGAAGTCTTACTTATTGCTGCTCAGGATCACGGATTCTCTCCTCACGAGAGCAACAGAAGATTCAGATTCAAAATGTTTGAGAAGATTCTGAAAAAGGAGGGTAATCTCAGGTCGTTTCTGTTTCTCTCATCTGAGGTGCCTAAAGAGTTCAGCAGAATGAGAAGTATTGTTGAGAGTTTCGAGAAAGCTGAAAATATTGAAATTTACCTGATAGACACTGTTTTTGCGGCTATATCAGGTTGCATGCTTGATGTTGATGAATTTCCAGCTCTATTGATTAATTTCGGAAATTCACATACAGTTGGGGCTGTGGTTGATAAAGACGGTTTCATTTACTCCCTGTTTGAGCATCACACAGGTATCGTGAAATCCAGAGGAGAGGACGGGATTGAGAACTTTCTTACCCAATTTTTGAAAGGTGAAATTTCAAATGACGATGTTTTCAATGATGGCGGACATGGGGCATTTGTGAGAGATGTTGTTGAGGTGAGGGATTCAGTTATCACGGGCCCAAATATGCATCTTTCAGGAAGAAGAGCAGCAAATTATGCTGGAGATGTGATGATTACTGGCAATCTGGGTATGGTTTACATGTATCTTGGTGGTAACACAATCACAGTTTAGATATAATACCCGTTGCCGACATCATAAATTGTATTGTTCGGTTCAGTCCACGCTCTGTAATGAACTTCAGGCTGAGGAGAACCAGCCCTCTTACATGCTACGCAGGTGTCACCGTGCAGCAAGTGAGGTGCAGAGAAAACCTTGTTCAGATCATCAAAGTTCTGATGCGCAGTACTGTTCCACGCAGGTGTTGTATTTCCGCCCGGCTTATTCTCAACTTCGAAGTTAAATCTCGAAGTATGGCAATCGTAACAGGAGATACGCCTCCCAACATGGACCTTATCTGATAAAGACGGAGGTGCTGTACCGTTGGTAATTTTTGGATTGTGGCAGGAAGACAGACAGTAATCAGTGATATTATTATAGGCAGTGCCGATGTAGAGGGGATTGTGCATGGGGTCGCTGTTATTATTCCACCACCAGATTGCATGAGACGCGGCGGGAGCAGTATTAAGGAGACTGTTTTCTGTGTGGTTAATAGTCCACCAGACATCTGAGTGACAGTTCTCACACTCTATCTGATAAAACGCTTTAAACTCATGTTTTGCCCCCCTCTCCGGCTTTAAAATTTGAGTTGAATTATCGCTACCGTAACTGATGGAGTCGAGTGTCCAGTCAGATAAGATTTTAAAATCAATAAACTCGGGTCTGATGTATATAAATTCAAGAGAATAATTTGTATGACAGGCTATACATGCTTCGTTTTCCCCAAAAGACATACCCTGACTCAAAGAATCAATAACAAGTCTTTTGTGTGCTGAATAATCGCTCCCATAGTCTGTCTCATTGAAAGCTTTGGCAGGTGGTGCCTGCTTTGCAACCCAGGTGTCATTGTAGTAAATACCATTACCACCATGACAGTCCATGCACTTCGGTGTGTAGGCAGCATGTGTCTGATTGCCCGGAAATATACCTGTAGAGTTGTGAACTGCATATTTTATCACTTTTCCATCGGTCGTTATCGTCATTCTATGACATTCCTCACATTTAAAATTGGAATGAATAGAAGAGTAGTTCAGCTCATTCTGAACCCAGGAATGACACCATATGCAGGAGAGGTCATTTCCTGATGACGAAATATCTGACATGTAGTGGCTCCCTGAGAATATCGTTACTGTATCGGTTGATGTGAACAGTATTAACACAGAGATGGATATGATGAAAACTGTCAGAATTGCTGCCTTCAATCTATCACCTCTATGTATCTCCTGAATTCTGTCATATTCATTGCCTGGACTTCCCACTGAGAATCCAATCCCGTGTAAGTGTTATTGACGATGATTCTTGCACCGGTACTTACGTTAAATCCTATATCCAGCCTTATGTTGCTGTGGCATGCAACACACGATTCAGACTCATTGGGGAGAAGAGGATCCTGTCCTGAATAATATACAAGGCTTGAATGAATCTCGTAGATACCTGTATCATTATCAAGACCTGAAAGACCAAATCCNCCTGCCACTGGAGCGTTGAACAGAGAATTCAGATGGCATTCAGTGCAAGAGATTAAAGTTGCGGCATGTTTCTTGCCATGTGTAATTGTTACATTTGCCCTGTGGCACCCGAGACACTCACTTCCACTGACACCCGAGGTGCCATCTACAGTCGAATGATAAGCGCTAACTTTTAACTCCTCAAAGATGTCTGCATGACACTTTATACAGTTACCACCCTCCTCGAAGCTGTAAAAGGTATGTCCCCCTGCAAAAATGTTTATTGTCTGGGGAAGTACAAATAACCCGATAGTAAAAACTACAGTCATAAGCAGTAATATTCTCCCGAGTGCCAGAGCCATTACTTTAAATATGATACATGATACTTAAATCTTCTCAATCTCATTATAATAATAGAGCTTTCCTGATAAATCTTGTAACTGCTACCAAACCAGAATAACTCTGAGTCAGGGTTTAACCTTATAAGAATATTCTTGTTACTGTATCTCCATCCCGGACAGGGCATTATGTGCGTTGTTTGAATTTTTCAGTGAGTTTATAGGTTCTGATCTCTTCTTTCCTCATCTCGTCAAGTTCCTTTTTAATTCTTTTCGCATGTTCTTTTACAATGTCTATTACCCTGTCAACACCGATCTCATCTTTAAGTTCAATCGAACCCATAATAGCCGCCAGCGGATTTCTCAGTCTGTCTGCAGAATGATCAAATTGCATCAAATTGGTTGCGAGCTGGTCAAATGCTCTCTTTCTGTCTTCTTCAACCTCATATGCTGTCAGGGCGAAGGCTATGTTACTCGAGAGTTTTTGAAGAAGCTCTATTTCATCCTCGTTGAAGTCTGAGTTCGAGTGAATTATTATAGCTCCATGCAGTTTATCGTGTCTCAGAGGTATTGTCAGAACATATCTGAGGGGCTCGGACAAGCACTCGTTACATATCTCACCACCTTCCTTTAAATCTACCATACCTTCCTTAAGAGCCTTAGAAATGGATGGACATTGCTCAATAACTCTTTCCATGCATTCAGAATCGATACCTTCTAATTCAATGGGAATCAGGTTTCCATCTTCCTTAAGAACTGTAAATGCAGAATCATACAATGTTACAAGCTTTCGACTGACGGTTTTTAGCAGGATTTCAGGGTTTTTCTCCCTTGCCACGAGTTCATTGATTTCAGTCGACACCTTCAGCAATTTATTAACTTTCTTCAGTCGGGTTATATCAATGAAAGAAGTCACTATTTTTTTAGTTCCCGGTATTTCCTCTGCAACGAGGAAGATATTTTTGATTCTTCCTCCCTTATCCACAGCTCTGAACTCAAGTTTTTTGGGTACTTCTTTTCCCTCTATATTTGCATGATGATATCTCATCAATCTATCGAGGTCATCAGGATGAATAAATTGTGTCCAGCTCATCTTTCCTTCTATTTCCTCTTTTTTGTAGCCTGAAAGCCTCTCAAATTCTTCATTTACGAGAGAAATTGTTGTGTCCTCCTCGAGGATTGCCATTGCAGTCCCCGTATGCTCAAAGGTTGTTCTGTACCTTATCTCACTTTCAATCAATGCCTGTTCTGCTTTCTTCCTTTCTGTAACATCTCTCAGAATGGCAGTGTATCCCAGTTCATGTCCAAGATATGTAATCGTCATATCCACATCCACCATCCTCCCGTCTCTGGCACGCCTTTTCGTCTCTAAGTTCCGCAAAAATCCTTTCTTGCGAACTTTTTTAAGCAATTTAATGGCAGACTCTCCACCATCTTCAGGAAAGAGAATCTCAAGAGACTTTCCAGTAACCTCTTCTTTACTGTATCCGAAGATGCGCTCTGCACCAACACTCCATGCTGCAATCTTCAGCTCAGGGTCGATGGATATAATAGCATCAACTGAGTTCTCGAGGATAGCACGATACCGTTTCTCAGACGACTCAATCTCCATGAAAAGGCGGGCGTTCTGTATTGCCATAGCAGCCTGATCAGCGAGAGTTGTCAGAAGTTGCATATCTGATTCATTGAACGCATCTACCTTATCGCTTTCGACGTTTAGCACCCCTATTACTCTGTCTCCAGCCCTAAGCGGAATACATAGTTCAGAAATTGAGGGAAAATCGCTGCCAATATATCTGCTATCTTTCCGAACGTCGGGCAAGTATATCGCTTCTCCGGAGACAGCTACAGCCCTTGTAATGCCTTTTTCACTGTTCAGGGGAATCGCAGGTACTTCATTAACCAGTCCGGTGTATGCTTTTCTGACAAGTACCTCTCTTTTCTCGTCGAGAAGCCATAGACCGCAGACCGGAATCTGAAGCACACGATGAACAGCATTCACAACTGTACAGGTAATTTCATCTATATCTCTGGATAGTACCAATCTCTGGCCAAGTGCGTGAATTGTTTTTAATCTTTCATCCATCTCTTTTTTCTCAGTTATATCCAGCGAGGCTTCAACACCACCTATCACATTACCGTTATCATCCATGACAGGGTAGCCTCTCACAGACCAGACTCTTCCATCAGGAGTAGTTATTTCTGCATCCTGTGGTTGACCTGTTCTGAATACCTCTTCGAGCAGGCAATTCTCACATGGCTCGCTGCGTTGATGCCAGAGTTCATAACAGTAACGTCCGATTGGCTCGTCAGGAGATAGTCCAAGAGCCTCACAGGCGGCTCTATTTGCCCATAAAACTCTCATAGTCCTGTCCCTATACGTCACTATTTCCGTCATGCTGTCCAGAATAGCAGCTTTCTCCCTCTCTGTCTTCTTTAGATCACTTTCTGCTTTATATTTATCTATCGCAAAGCCAATATCATTACTTACTTCTTTGAGCAGCTGTATTTCCTCGCCATCAAAGTGGGCTATTTCTGCAAAAACCACAAGAAAATGAATTCTGTTCAGAGCATTGAAAGGTATAATTGCGACAGAATAATCATGTTCCTCAAGGTGATAGGGACATTTACCACAGTGCTTTTTTGTGTCATCAAAAATTACAGGATTTCTGGTTTGAAGAACCCTCTCTATACAGAGAGGGGTGTCCTCATCAATCCCGAAAAATCCTCCGAATCCGCTTTCTGCAATCTTTTTTATACCATTATCATAACCTGCTATGGCGATATGGAAATAACCTCTCACTTCTCTGAGAATCTCACAGGATTTCGCAAGCATTTTATCTGTATTCGACTCCTTCGTGATCAGTGAGTTGATACCCCTTATCGCTTTCAGAATGCTGTTTAACCTTCTGATATTCTCCTCCGAATTCTTCTGTGCGGTTATGTCCCTGATTGATTTGATTAAGCCCTGTATATTGCCACTTGAATCCCTGTAAGGTGTGGTTATATCCTGAATCCATCTGTCTCCTATTTGCTTTTCACTTACTATTAACGATTCTCCCGAAAGTATTCTATTCATGCAGCAGGAATTAGTCCGACAGAGATTGCTTTTGATGACCTCAAAACATTTCTTTCCAGCAAATTTTTCAGGTTGAATTTTCAGGAATTTCTCTGCAAGTGGATTTGCAGTGATTATATTGTACTTTCGATCTATTACAAGCAAACCATCTCCGGCTTCATCCAAAATTCTTCTCAATCTGTTTTTAGCCTCTGTCACTCTTCTTTTTGGAATCAGGACGATAGGAGCTATTACAAGAACAAGTATGGTTGCGTCAAGTATTATTCTTAATAAAGAGGACATGCTGAGAAATTGTGGAGCGATAAGTTCTATCACAACCATAATCGCTAATTCTGTTGAAAATACCGCAATAACCAGAAGTAAGGATATCCATGTTTCCTCACTTATTTGCCTCAATTGCTTCATGTTCCTCTCCCTCATAATTCAGCAATCAAAGAACTATGATTTCATTTTTGTTATTATTGTAATAATAACATTTGTCTTTTTCGTATCACTATCAAATTTGAGACTGATTTTTCCACCGGGATCATCCGTCAATAAAATCCGAACTTGAACATTAATAACATTTTTCCTCTTCTGCCTATCGGGAGATTTTAGTGTAAATATATTTCAAGTTGCATAAAAGCGGTACACATTTTCACATATTAAAAAATTTTATAATTAAGTTTTGAGGAGATAACGCTCTGTAGAAGAACGAATAATTATCGCTTGAGGATTTTAGGAATTGCTGATGCATTTAACGTAAATTGGCACAGGGCATAAGATTAACTCAAAAAAGTTCTTTATGGCTAACGAATAGCTCGTAATTATATCCGTGGTCTTTTAGAAAGCCTTTAAACTGTTTATCCAGAGATAATACTTGCATCTCTATCCTCATGGCAGTTGCATAAAGTAGAGCATCAAAGAGGTCTCTCCAACCCAGCTTGATAAGTTCGTAAGCTATTTTCAAATCAATACCTTCGGATAAAATTATGTGGACATCTTTGCCAAAAACTATCGTATTAAAGGCGTTAATTACCTCTTCTGGCACCTCATCCAGCCCATTCTTTTTAGCCTCTTTTATAATGACGCCTGAAAGTTCCGGAATAAGGGATGAAGGGTAGTATAGCTCCCTTTTTAGAATTTCAGAGCAGATTTCTTCTTTAACCCCAAGTACTTCAATCCCAACAAATGGCAATAAATAACTTGTATCAAGGAGTAACTTATTTGAGTAACTGCTCTGTGATTTCCTCGCCAACTTTCTCAACCTCTTCTGGTTTTATCTTACTCCACGGCTTAATGAGGTTGATTTTCGATTCAACACGCCTGAGAATTATTTCATCTTTTTTTGTTTGAGCGATGAGAATATCTCCCTCGTTAATGCCTAACTCGTTCACAACTTTTTTTGGGAGGTGTATAGCAAATTTCTTCCCCACCCGAATTGTCTGACTTACCATGTTAGTCATGTTTGTCTGAAACAATATAAAGTTTTTCTCCAGACTTGAGGAAGAGTGACTTAATCAATTATGGTTAAGTGCAAAACATCTAAATCTTTTTAAGGTCTCTTCAGCATCTTCAGATAAAATTTCGGAAATAAGATTTTCAGGAATTCACTGAAAAAGGCTGTAAACAACAGAAGAAACAACAGGAACAGAAAAATTATCGTTGATATAATATCCTCTAACCGCTGAAGTACTTTCTGCAATCATTCCGGCTAAACAGGCAGAAATAAGAGCATAAAAATTCAACTCAACGTACACAGATAGAAAAGTCAGGAAGATGAAGGATGAAACAAACATAGATATCAGGGCAATTTTTTTGTGATATCTTTTTACTAACCCCGAAATACCATCCCCTACAATACCGTTAGCTATAGCAACAAAACAAGCCTCCATTGGCATCAGAAATGTGATAAGGCTTATCGCAATGCCTGTGTAAAAATGTGAGGCAATCCCATTGATTTCATGGTCTCTGAGGATAGAATTTGGGATAATACTGTACCTTAAACCCAGAAACACAATGGCAGAGGAGATAGCGGTCAGGGATAACACTATCATCAGGGTGAAATCCTTTCCTGTATAAAGGTAGAGTGGTATATATCCTACACCTACAAAATGTATTGACTTTCTTATCAGCTCATTTTTTAGAGATTGCATAAAGTTTAGTCAAATTGGATTAATACTTTATATGAGTTCAAGTTTCTCTAGAAATTGTGAATAAAGTTCTGTAGAGACCCTGAAACCCTCCCTTATCATAAGATTCAATACCCTTTTAGCTTCTTTTTTCTCGAGAATACCATTTTTTACAGCCAGATACAAAACATAAAGTGTTCCTGCTGGCTTAACACCTAAGCTTAATGCAATAACTCTTGCAGAGAAGTCATCAACAAGAAGCTTCGAAGATTTCTCCTTTGCAAGCTCTATAGCTTCAGCTTCACCTTTTTCTATCTCATTAAAATTGGTTTTTGTATCCACATTCAAAACCTTAATCCAGCCCTCATTAATAGCTCTTTCAACAATTTTTGCATCTGCGAATCCTTTCTCCTTTCCAGCTACAACCACTTCAACATAAACACTTTCGGGTATTAAAACTTCGTAAAAAAGTTCCCTCAACAGGTGAAGCTGATGTACTTTAGCAAGATAAATCAAAGGGGTAGCATTCGAAACCATAGTCACCTTTGGTGACAACCCTCTCACCTCCGGTGAGTAAGAATCAATAAATGTCCTCCTCCAGTTCCCTTACACCGTATTGGATTTCAATGCGTTTATCTTTCATAAGCTCAATGAATTCCCAAAGACTTAATCCAGCAATCTTTGCAGCTCTCCACATAGAGACTTTCCCTTCAGAATATAATTTAACCGCATCTTCAACAAGTTTATCCTGCAAACCTCTTCTCAGGAGTTCTCTGATTACTTCTGATCTGTCTCTACCCTCTTTCTTCGAAATTTCATCAATTCTACCGAACAACTCGGGTGGCAATCTTAAGGACATTATCTCCATGTATAACAATATAATACAAAGTAATACATTAAACTTTCGGTGTCCCAATCGCTTATGTCTATCTAATCCCAGCTCCAGCAGGCACATCCTTATCAGGATGCAGCAAAACGGGCTTTCCATCAACATCTGCAGCAAGAATCATTCCTCTGCTCTCAACTCCCATTAACTTCGCTGGCTTCATGTTCACAAGAACTGGGACTAACTTACCTTCAATCTCCTCTGGAGAATAATCTTCAGATATTCCAGCAACTATCTGTCTTACCTCATCGCCCACATCAATCTCCAGCTTCATCAACTTTTTGCTTTTCTTTACCCTCTCAGCCTTTATTATCTTTCCTATTCTCAAATCCAGTTTCTTGAAATCTTCGAGGCTGATTTCAGTCTCCATTTCACCACCCTCAGCTTTTCTAATTCTCTCAATCATCAATTTCTCCATTTTCTCTATCTTATCATCATCTATTTTCTCAAACGGCACTTCAGGTTTTCTTAAGTTTATCTTTCCAGCTAACTTCAGTGCATCTTCGAGATTCAACTCATCCGTTTTCAGATCAATAACCTCTACCATCTTCGAAATTGTTTTTGGAATTACAGGATAGGCAAAAATCAGAAGTGCTTTTGCAAGTTGCAGACATGAGGAAATTATCCTCTCACATTCTTCTTTATCTGTTTTTATAAGTTCCCACGGTTTGGCACTCTGAAAATAATTATTTCCAAAGGCAGCAAGCTCCATGAAAGCGTCACTTGCCATCTTGAATTCCCATTCCCTGATTGATTTCTCTATCTTCTTTTTAGTCTCAGAAATTTTCTCCAGTAAGGCAGAATCTACATCGCTAACATTTATTTCACCAAAATTTTTCCATGCAAAATGAAAAACTCTATAGAGAAAGTTTCCAAAGGTGGCAATTAGCTCATTATTGGCTTTTTCCTTGAAAAGCTCCCACGAAAAGTTCAGGTCTTTCTGGTGTGAAGTGTAGTTCACAATATAATACCTGAGAAAATCTGTGCTGAATCCGGAGTTCAGATAGTCTTCTTCAACCCAGACCACATAACCTCTGCTCTTCGAGAACGTCTTCCCTTCAACCTTCACCATCCCGCTTGCAACAATTCCATCGGGTAATGAATAGCCAGAACCCTTCAGCATTGCAGGCCAGAAAATGCAGTGATGGTAGACTATATCAAGACCAATGAAGTGTATTATCTCTCCACCATCCATCCAGATTTCCTTCCAGTCTTTCCCGAGTTTCTCGCAGGCTTTTTCTGTAAACGTTATGTATCCAATGGGAGCATCAACCCATACGTAAACAACGAGGTCTTCTCCCGGAAATTTAACACCCCATTCGAGGTTTCTTGTGATGCACCAATCCCTGAGTTCGCCTTTAACCCACTGCCTTGCATAATTCAGCGCATTTTCAGTTCCATCAACATCCTCAAGGAAGTCGAGCAGAAATTCTTTGAAATCAGTAAGTCTGAAAAAATAATGTTTCTGCTTTCTGTAAATTGCATTACTTCCGCAAATTTTGCACTTTGGCTTTAAAATCTCTCCCGGCTCGAGGTGTCTCCCGCAGCCCTGGTCACACTCATCTCCCCTTGCATGGCTGCCGCAGTAAGGGCAGATTCCTTCCACATACCTGTCAGGTAAAAACCTCTTACACACGGGACAGTAAGCGAGTTCTATCTCTTTTGGATAAACATAGCCATTCTTTACAAGTCTCTCAACAATATCTTTAGTTCTTGTATGATGTTCCTCGCTATCAGTCTTTCCAAAGTAATCAAATTCGATGTTAATGGCTTTTAGCATCTCCTCAAAGTGTTTATGGTATTTGTTCACGAGTTCTCTTGGAGAGATACCTTCTGCTTCAGCATTTACAACAATTGGTGTTCCATGGCAGTCACTACCACATACAAATATAACTTCTTCATCCATCATTCGCAGGTAGCGAACATAAACGTCAGCAGGTATATAAGTCCTCAGATGCCCGATGTGGGCTTTTCCATTGGCGTAGGGGAGACCGCATGTGACCAGTTTCAAGAAACCACCTCAGTCCAGCATTCCCTTTGTGCTTTTCACATCCCCATCTACAATCTCAACTGCCTTTTTCAGAGCAATTCCGAATGCTTTAAAGCAAGCCTCCATCATGTGGTGCGGGTTTTTACCCTTTGCAGACAGGTAAACATTCAATCCTGAGTTTCTGCACAGAGTGTCAAAGAAATGGTAGAAATTCTCACCTTTGAAATCGTCCAGGCCCTTCAATTTTCCATCAAAATTGAATACACCCCTCCCACTTACATCAACACCACAGATTGCAACGCTCTCATCCATTGGTATTATTGCATCACCAAATCTTCTTATTCCTCTCTTCTCTCCAAGAGCTGTCCTAATTGCTTCTCCGAAAGTTATGGCAGTATCCTCAACAGTGTGATGCTCATCAACCTCAATATCACCTTTTGCTGATAACTTTAACCCGATTCCGGAGTGTTTTGCAAAACTTTCAAGCATGTGGTTGAAGAAAGGTATTCCCGTCTCTATTTCATAACCAGAACTGTCTATATTAACTTCAACTTTTACCTCAACTTCTTTCGTTTTTCTGCTTAAAACGCTCGTTCTCATCACTAACACCTCACTCTTCAAGTTCAATCAACTCATCAAATTTCACTTTGCCTGTATATAAGGCTGAGCCGATTATAACTCCAACTGCTCCGCTATTTTTAATATTTCTTACATCATCCTTTGTGGTTATACCACCTGCAACATAGACTGGATTTACAGTCAGATTAACAAGATTCTGAATTTTTTCGAGGACTATTCCTTTCATCAAACCCTCCACATCCACATTTGTGTACAGGAAAGAGACATCGAAGTCTTCATATTCCTTTGCCAGTGATTGCGGTGAAAAGGCTGTTTTCTCACTCCAGCCTCTGACAACCACCCTGTCTTCTCGAGCATCAAGAGCAACCATGATTTTTCCCGGATATTTTCCAGCAAGTTCTTTAACCTCATTCATTCTCTCCACTGCCATCGTTCCCGCTATCACCCTGTCAATTCCTATTGAAATTAACCTTTCTATGGGTTCTCTGCTCCTGATTCCTCCACCAACCTGAATTTCTCCGGAGAAATTCTCTCGGATCTCTGCTATAATATCTTCATGTACAAGTTTTCCACCAAAAGCACCGCTCAGGTCGATAATATGGAGAACTTTTGATTTCCCCCCCCACATCCTTGCAACTTCAACAGGATTGTCTAAGGCGATTATCACGTCATCTTCTTTTCCCTGTCTCAGTTGAACACACTTTCCGTCTTTCAAATCAACTGCAGGAATTATTTTGAACATCCTCTGCTTTTTTGCCCTCGTTTTATAAATAGTTTATTTTCTTTTTATGAATAGAACCCTTCTGGTCTGGACATTATCTCATCTAACATTTATATTCATCTTAAGACAGTTCTTGAATAATTGCTGCACAGAGTCCTTTTTCTATGAAAGTATCACATGAAGATTTCCGGAGATAGTTAAAGAATTATAAAGTTTTATAAAGCTTTCAGGACAAAATTTTTAACTATTGAATACAGATAGATAAAAGTGTCTTTATTTAATTCGAAGTTCAAGATTGATTCAGGTGATGAAAATGAAGTTGAAGTGGATATCTGCACTCGTGTTGGTTTTGATGCTGGCGGGAAGTGTAAGTGCGATGGCACAGCAACAAAGCATGGATGACGAAGGGAAAGCAGTTGGTGTTGAAGCTGAAGTCAATATAGCAGAAAACCATACAGGCAAAATTGAAGTTGAAAGCGGAGTGGATGTGTCAGTAAGTGAAGATTCTGAAAAATCTGAAGTAGAAGTTGATGTAGATACAAGCACAGAAACTCCGGCAGGAGAAACCCAGACAGAAGTAAGTATTAAAAAGGGAGGAATAGCGAAACCAGCGATTCAAAGAGAGAGAATCAGTGAGAGACTCAAAGAAAGAATACAGAAATATACGATGATTAAGAATACCTCGCTGACTGAAAAGCAGAGGGTAATAAAGGTTAGGGAACAGTTACATATCAAGATTCAAAATGCAAGGCAGGCTTCTATTGAGGCGGCGAATAAATACACAATTGCGAAGCAGAATTATCTCGAGGCGAAGAAGCATGGTATTGCACCAGTTCATGCGAGAACAATGCTTCACACTGGCTCGGATTATATGGAAAGGTGGCTTGACAGGATTGAGCTTGCAGTAATCAACTCTGAGGGAATGAATGACGAAACAAAGCTTGCAATTCTCGATAAAATTGATGAATACAGTGTGGAGATAGCAGATAAGAAAGCACAGTTGAATGAGACTGAGGACATTGCGGAGATGAAAGAAATAGCAAGGGAGTTAAATGATTATTGGAAAGAAGTAAGATTATTCATACGATCCGTTGTTTACCAGCTTGCCGCCGAAAAACTGGAAAATGTTATTGAAAAAGCTGATGACGTCTCCCTGAGGATCAGAGAAAAAATTGAAGAAATGAAGGCTGCTGGCGAAGACACAGCAAAGCTTGAGGAATTACTTGCAGATTATGAAGAGAACATTGAACTTGCCAGAGAAAATGTTGAGGAGGCAAAAGATACGCTTTCTGATGCTACAACGCTCGAAGAAGTCAGAGAGGGACACAAGCTCATAATAGAGGCATCAAGATATCTCAAAGATGCGTTCAAAGATGTTAGATTGATGACAAAAGAGTACAGAAAAGGAGTCTTTTTCGGAAATGAGACGGGCGAGCTCTTTGCAAAGGGAGACGGTAAGGCAGTGATTCAGGGAACGGGCATAATTGTTGTTCAGGGAAATGGCACAGTTACAGTTGACCCTGACACAGCCGTTAAGGCGGCAACAGGATTCGGCGCTAAAACCACGGGCGGTGGTATCTCGGAGATTAAAGGTAAAGGAGTGGTTGTAGTCAGAGGTGAAAATGTGGCAGTGACAATTGAAGGTGTTAATCTAAAAATTGTTGCAAAAGGTCACGGCTCTGTATATCTTGAAGGAAATGGTACGTACAAAGTTAAGAAGCTGCCAACATCAGAGATGATTGAAGAAGAATATGATGGAGCAGTTACGATAGAATTTGGAGGTGCATGAAGGATGAAGCTGAAGCTTTTTGCAATAGCAATCCTTCTCACCTCGCTTATGGCAGGATGTATGGAACAGAAAGAGCTTGCAGAACAGATTACTGAGACTCCACTGGAGACGGTAGAAGTTGAACAACCTGCAACAGAAGAAGTACAGGAGATAACCACTCTCGAGAGCGACATAAGTGAAATAGATGAACTGTTAAATGAACTTCAGGAGCTTGAAGAGCTGAATTTTGATATTTAATTTTTATTTTATTTTTCGTTAATAATATTGTAGACTGTATCTCTCTGCCTCGGTTCTCTACCAGCCCTTTCAATAATTTGTCTCAATTCCTCGATACTCAAGAATTCTCCAGAACTTGATCCGGCGAGTTTTGATATATTTTCTTCCATGAGGGTGCCACCGACATCATTTGCCCCGGTAAAGAGTGCAGCCTGTACAAGCTTTGTTCCAAGCTTAACCCATGATGCCTGAATATTCGTTATTTCTGGATGGAGTATGATTCTGGAGATTGCTATAACAAGCAAATCTTCAAAACCAGAGCTACCTTTTGCAATCTTTCCGAGTTCGTTATTTTTCCACATAAATGGAAGCGGTATAAACTCTGTAAAACCTCCTGTACTCTGCTGGATTTTTTTAATGGTATTCAGATGATTAATTCTATCCTCCCAGCTCTCAATATGACCATACATCATAGTGGCAGTCGTTGGAATTCCTTCTTCATGTGCGCTGACAATAACGTCTATCCATTCCTGCGTACTGATTTTCTGTGGGCATATCTGCTTTCTGATTCTATCATCAAGTATTTCAGCAGCAGTCCCGGGAATCGAGTTCAGGCCTGCATTTTTTAACTCTTTAATCACGTCTCTAGAATCCATTACACTGTTCTTAGCTGCATGGTAAATCTCCATCGGAGAAAATGCATGTATATGGATGTCTTCAGAAACCTCTCTTACAGAATTCAGTATGGATTTATAGAACTCAAGGTCAGCATCAGGCAGCAATCCTCCCTGAATACACACCTCAGTGCAACCATAATCAACAGCTTCCCTGACTTTCTCTTCTATCTCTTCCAGAGTGAGCTTATATTTCCTGCGATTGCTGAACGAACAGAATTTACACCTATTTACACATATGTCTGTAAAGTTTATATTCCTGTTTACAACGTAGGTTACCTCACTGCCAACCGTCTCTTCTCTCAGGGTGTCAGCCCTCTTAAAAATCTCAAAAGGATTATCGAGCAGTTTCAGATACTGTTGTAACATCTGAAACCCTCCGGGTCTGAAAGCGACACAACCAGTTCCGAGATTTCAATACTGAACCATTTCTTCTTGATATACTGCGGATAGATTGGAAGCCTTTCTTTCAGGTGAAATTCACCTCTCAACTGCTTTTTGATTTCGTTCTCAGATGGAAATGGATGTTCAGGATTTATAAAGTCTATGAAGTCAGAAATTCCTCCAAGATCCCGTGCACCAGCCTTTAGAAGGGGGTAGATATCAAGAAGATTTGGAGGAATCTGTATCGTAACCTCGTTATTGAGAAGCTGTCTTCCAGCCTTCACAGTTTTCAGAATTTCTTGTGGTTCTGGAGGTGGCGTATTCATCATCTCAGTTCCTTTTTTAGGCTGAAAATTCTGAATTATTACTTCCTGAATGTGGCCATAATTCTCATATAGCTCATTAATCACTTCAAGGCTGTAAATTCTGTCTTCTTCAGTCTCACCGATTCCAACAAGAATACCTGTTGTGAATGGAACCGATAGTTTTCCAGCCTCCTTGATCATTTTGATTCTCTTCTCTGGCTTCTTTCCCGGACTGCTGGTATGGCATTCAAGTTCAACTGCCTGCTCGAGCATCAAACCCATGCTTGCGTTGAAGGGTTTTAATTTTTTGATTTCTTCTCTTGACAGAATCCCCGCATTTGTGTGCGGAAGGAAGCCCATAGAGATTGCAATCCTGTTCATTTCTGCAACATAGCTGATGAAATCTTTATAACCGAGCTGTTTCAGTTTTTCTGCAATCTCAGGATATATATCTGGCTTCTCACCAAACGTAAAAAGAGCTTCACTCGCATTTTTTGCTCTCACGAGCAGTTCTCTGACCTCTTCTGGAGATAAGAGTTCAGGATTACTGGAACGAAAGCCACAATACGCACATCTATTCCTGCATGCATTTGTGATTGGGATAAAAATGTTTTTTGAATATGTAACAACCTCCACAATTCCGGATATCAGGTGTAATTTATATATCTTGCTACTTTAAAGTGTGTGAAGTCATCTACCTATTTATGTTGCAGTGAAAGATTTGAGGAAGAATGCAGACATAATCCTGTTAGCACTGGAGACTCCAGAATGATTGAAGAAATTCTGCTTCAGCGTCCCCTCAACACAAAGTAAATCACGAGAGCCGAGAACACTCCTGCTATTATTAAGATAACCTGAGTTGCTGGCAATCCCTTCTCCACTTTTTCCTGCGTTGTTTCTGTAACTTCCGGGGATGGAGAAGGTGCTGGTGATGTTGCTGTTGGTTTTGGAGTTGAAGGTAGTACAGGTATTGAAATGCCCGGAGTTTTGGTGGGTGAAGTTGTAGGTGTTGCTGTCTCTTCAGGCGTTGCAGTAGGAAGTGGTAAACCACCTCCACCACCTCCACCACCTCCAGTCTGTTGCGAGTCAGAAGGCGTCTTGCACTTTACTGAACCCTCCTGCCAGCTGACATTGTTTATTTCATTACCGAAATTGTCAAACAACAGGCTGTTCTGGAAAATGAGTGGAGTTGAGCATTCTGTTAAACACTTGACGGTTAAAGTTCCTACAGAGTGAACTCCACTCAGTACCGAGATACTTGCAAAGGTTATGAACTCTTTTCCATCTTCTGAGGAATTCCACCCCCACAATTCTGAAGTGTTAGCATAACTGATAACATCAATACAATCAGGATTGTAAATCAGCTCAATCTGCCCACCTTGAAAGTCTGGAACATCTGCAAATATTTTTATTTCCGTTGTTTTTGACACATCAAGATTGGAATTCTGGGGAGAGAAATACACATACATTTCCTGTGCTTCTGCATGCACAAGCAGCATCCATGCTATTACTATCAAATATACTACTTTTTTCTTCATTCTTTTAACCTCCATTACAGCAATTCAGGGGATAGCCGTAAGTGATGTTATTGAGAATCAAAATCACATCTCCAACGTTTATTTTGTCATTACAGTTCATATCTGCTTTCTGCTGGCTGCACATTGAGTAGCCATATGTGATATGATTCAGAAGCAGAATTGCATCCCCCATATTTGTTTCTCCATTGCAATTTACATCTCCGCACTCAACTTCGGACATGTTGACTTCGAATTGCTCTGCTCTATAATAAGATGTCAGATAAGTATTCATCCTTTCGTCAACAACTGACAAGTTGTCGTCATATATCTTTGTGGAGAAATTGTAATTTCCATCAATACCTCTGTCTCTTATATCATAGCCATCAAACTCGAGTTTTACCACCTGAATACCCGTGCCGAATGAAACAGTCTCATAGATATTGGTTATGAAGCCTCCGTCACCGTGCAAACTGCCGTAGATAGTATAGTTTCCACTCTGCGTTACATTCAGGCTCATATTAACGACGAGATAGTTATAAAGAACATTGTTGTTGGTATCCAGACCATAGTCCTCGATGACCTCAACAAACGATGCAGTTTTACCCTGGAAGTTCGAGCTATTGTAGGAAGCTGTGGTTGTATTTTCTGCCTTTCCAACCAATCCGGGGTTGTGGGAGTAGAGTTTAACTCCAACCACGTCATAAGGCCCATCTTCACCGCTGTTTGCTATTTCAACCCCGCTGAAAGTTAAATTGACGACTCTATCACCAGATTCAAGGTAGAGTGTTTCCGATGAGTGCGTAATCCTTTTGCTGTCCTTGTAAAGAGAGCCAGTAATTGTGTAATCACCCGCCTTTGAAAGATTTACTTCAAATCCTATTTTCAGGAAGTCAATTAGGGTGTCGTTATTGGTGTCAATCGCTTCTTCACTAACCTTTTTCATCTCCGTAACAATGTTTATCGGAAGAACTGCAATATTATTTGTCTCATCAACCTCTTCAATAGAGTTGTTGTAATCAGCTACAACAAAGAAGCTGTACTTTCCTGCAGGCAGTACTGTATTGAACGTGATAACTGCTGATTGGTTAGATTCGATAGAGGATATGTTTTCTGTTTCAATTATCGCACTCTCATTGATAACTGACGTTCCATTCACAACCATATACGGATTATGTATGAAGAGTGCAACAGTCACGTTTTCTGCAATTCTGCTCCCAGTGTTCCTTACAATCACATTTATTGTTGCGTTTTCAGCAAAATCATTTGAAACGGAGATGCTCTCTCTCATCATCTCTAAATCTGAACCTACAACTACAGAAAAGATTTCAATGTTGTTTGTCTCATCTCCTTCTGTAACTGTATTGTTTTTATCAAGCACAAGATAAATGTAGTAATATCCTTCATTAAGCCCGCTGATATTCCATACTGCAGTAACGTTTGCAGTTTCATTAACGTCAAGAACGCCAAGAGCCTGCCTGTCTATCAGCACCTTATCATCCATTATGGGAGAAGTGCTGTAGTAGAAACTGACATTGGATGTGCTGGATGCATAATATCCGCGGTTAATCACTGTTGTATTTATCGAGATTTTATCGTAATCTGGTCTGGTGATGTATATAATGCGGTGAGCCATATCAGGAAGCAATACAGATTTGAACGCAACGTTATTGCTCTCATTTTCTTCCAAAATCATATCTCCAGCATCTACTGTTACGTAAATTGTATGCTGCTCTTTGTCAGGTACAGTCCAGTTGATTGAGACCTCTACTGACTCAGAACCCCTCAGCAGTCCAGTTGATGTAATTCCAATAGCTTTATCGCCATCACTGAATCTGATAACTGCATTGCTCACTGCAAGGTCTCCGGAATTGTGTATGTTTGCTTTTATTGTGATGGAACTGCCAGGAACTGGATTTGACGGGATGAAGGATATGTCTTCGTTTGAAATCTCCAGATCAGTAAAGATTTTGTGTGTTACAAGATACAGGCTTGCATTTCCGATCTCAGTAGTTGTAATGTTCATTGTCTGGTTTAAAGTCACATTAACAGTAACTGTCTCATTCTGCAGAATAACTTCTTTTCTTACGTATGTGTTAACAATCTGATTCTGCGAATCTATCAATGGGGAGAAGCTCTGCTCAAGGTCTGCATCTTCTGTGAGGGTATTGCTCATGCTCCATGTACTGTGTTCTCTATCATAAACCGAGTAGAATATATTCAGACTATCACCTTCATACGACTGCCATAAAATAACCGGGTTATCGAGAGGATTTTTGGTCAGCTTCAGTTCTTCAATCGAATGAGATGAGGTAATTAAGTCAGGTTCTGACCATGTTCCGTTGTATGTGGAGTACAGGATTACTTCTTCCGTTTCGTTGGCAGTTGAATTGTCCCTCACCCATACAACCAAGCTTTCATTATCAAAGAAGATAACATCGGGCAATCTGTCTTCTCTGCTGTTGTCGGTGAACCTTACCTTATCAGACCAGTTAATTCCATCGAACATTGAATAGAGGACTTCTTTGTCTGCAGTAGTTGATGAATTGCCATCCATATCTTCAGTCCATACCGCAATAGCACTACTGTTCGAGAAGTCAAAGTGAAGATTGTCCGTGATTCTTAAATCTGAGAACGCCTTCTTTTCTGGAGAAAAGGCAGTACCATTCCAGATGCTGTAGTAGTAATCATTTTCGAGAGAATGGTTACCTGTTGCATTGTTGCCCACATAAACCTCATTTCTGGGATTCTTCATCCACATAACCATTGTTCTATCATTGTCAGCAACTACATCTGGATTGTAATCGAAGAAGGAATCATTTGTGATTAGCTCAGGATGTGTCCAGTATCCGTTGGCATAAATTGAATATGCTATTTCCGCATACTTCACAATCTCGCTGAAGTTGTCCGGGTTTGCGGGCAGACTTTCGTTGTTCAGCTTAACCCAGACTGCGATAAATCTGTTATCTGCATAAACAACATCAGGTTTGAAGTCAGGAGTTGTGTCGTTTGCCACTGGTTCAGGCTCAGTCCAGCCAGAACTTTCATTGATTGTGCAGTATATGTCAAATGCCTGTGTTAGATTCTTGGCAGGGTTGTCTGCAGAATATACAATCATCTTACTGTCATCCATTCCAAGGGCAAGCTTCGGATTTGCATCCGGATAGATGTTCCTTATTATCAGATATTCCTGTGTGGGTGAGCTGTGAACAAGTTCTCCAACAAGGGTGTTGTAGTCTGCGTTCAAATAATCTCTATCAGCAAGTCTCCAGTGTTCTGGTTTTGACGCTTCTTCAGTCCAGCAGTTGCCATTCCACAAATCACAGATAAACTTCCTTCCCCAGTGGTCAGTGTAGAACAGGAATCTCCAGTCGACCCTTATTAGCACTCCAGTTCGAAGCGAAGATATGGAAACATCGTAATTCTGGTCAAGTTCAACACCCGCTCCTGCATTTGCCCCTCCAGTAACCTCAACGCTTGCTATTACAACATCTGCACCTGCAGAAACTTTACCCCAGAGGTCAACACCTCCATTTGCGCTGTAAAACTTCAGCTCGCCATTCTCTGTTCTCTCAACAATTGCAAATTGGACTCTAACATCCATTGCAACACCAGCTTTTATTACGACAAAGTCCCATTCAGTCAGCGGAATGTCATTTACATTAACAACAAAATTCCAGTCAACTTCATTCAACGGCAGCATGGAATCAGCAGGTCTGAAGATTGCAACTCTCTGACCGCATATACCTGCAGCGGTCTGCTCACCGAATGTGTAGTATACTCCGCCTCCATATTCATTTCTTGCAATACCAGAAAGAGAATAAAATGTTCCATTCTCTCCAAAGAAGATTCCACACGTTCCGGGGTTGGAGCAGAATCTACCCTCCTCAGGCATATGCCTGCCAGATGGTACGTAGGTTGTGACACCGTAGTGACCACCAACCCATGGTACCCAAGACGGCACGTCAAACTCGGGCAATTCATTTACCACGTTCATGACAGGCCCAATGACCTTAATAATCTTCAGAGCAGATTCTGTAGTTTTGGTTACATCTATTATTACATCCGTGATTTCAATTACAGGCTGCATATAAGACAGAACATCGCTCACATCAGCCAGTATATCTTCAACTTCCTCTGGAAGTGGCTCAATGCCATCGTAAGCAATTCCGGAACCATTGAAGTATGCAATATACGGCTTATTGTTGTAATAAAAGATTACCCGACCATCTTCGAGAGCATATGACACGCCAATACCATTATAGGTAAATTCAAGCACATCACTGTACTTAGCAGAAATAGATACAGAACCATCATCGTAGAGGAAATAAACCTGATAATCAGATACATTGAAGCTTGCACTGATGTCAACACCATCGCTATAATCGAAGCCAACCTCAGCGTCTTCGTAACCAGCGGTGATATTAGTATCGCCGCTGTATCTGAAGCTACCTGTATAATCGCCTGTGTCAAAGGTCACTCCAACATCAGATGAGTTAAACGTCAGCTCATCACTGCTCACATCCCATCTGAATAAAATTTCGTTATACTCAAACTCCACGTAATCTTCAAAGACGTAAATTTTTGTGGTCTTCTTCAGATTAACGTAGTTCTGTCCATCAACATATCCTTCGCCCTGAATAACTTTCTGAAATCGTGGAAGTCCTTCTGGTTTTAATTTGTTAAAAAGTGTTATTGCCTTCAATGCAGTGGTCTGCTCAGACTCAGCTCTCAACAGGAAAACGTTTGGTCCTAACGGCAGGTCATTCATGTTGAATGGATGTTCTGTGTATGAATACTCATCTGTGGCTCTGGTGTGCCATACAAGTGGATCAAAGTCGTCGTAGTAGATTGGTGGGAGGTTGGGAGGTTCAACCGACACGTTCAGGGGGTCAAGGTCATGATGCCAGAATACTGTCACATTAAGTGAGTTCGGTATATCATAATCTGACAGGAAGTACTTGATGTATTTTGGAGTGATTTTATGAAAGACGGGATACTGCACCAGATTTGGAACACTTCTTTGAGTCCTCACAGGCCTCTCTGTATATGGGTCTTCAGTTTCTGCCTGAACTGTTGCGTTACAGGTGGGGCACTGGTATGCAATATCTCTGTCAAATTCATAATCAAATACAAACAGACCATCAGCATTTGTGGTTCCAGTGGGTGGGAATACAGTACCCATCTCTCTCTCCGATATATCCGATATCTGTATTTCAATTCCGGATATGGGTACGGGATTTCCTTTGTCATCCACAATCTGAACAACACCTATCACATGACCGTTTCCAAGTGGTATTACATCCATGCTCAGACCAAATCCTGTGATGGGTGAGGTAACAAGCGGATAATTATCTCTATTGCTACCTCCACTGATATAGTATGGTGAGTCGCATCTTCCATCCTCGTCATTATCAAAGCATCCTTCTGATTCCTCATCAAAGTCACTCCAGTGATTTCCGTAATAGCCATAGTAATCCCACCGATTGGTGCCATAGCTGCCATCGTCAAAAGCAGATATATTGCAGCTGAGGATGCTGTTATTCTGGATTACATTCTCTGTCGAATCTTCAATTCGAATACCAATTTTTGTATCTCCTATTATGTTGTAGAAAAGGAAGTTGCCATCAGACTGATAAATGCTAACGCCATTATCTGCCCTTGGGTCATCACCAATTACTGAATTCTTTATAAACGTGTTGTTGTAAGAACTCCTCAGATGAATCGCATCCCCGGTGTACCTGACAAAGCTGTTATTGTTTACGATGCTATCTGAGGCATTTTCAAGTGTGAGCAGGTTTGGATTTCCGTCAGAAAGACGATTATTCTCAATTAAATTACTGTAAGAGCTGTTTGCCCAGATAAGATACCATCCACCCGAGATCATATTTCGTTTTATTTTTATGTCGCTGGTGTTATCAAGCAAAGCAATACCGGCATTGTAACTGTTCAGAATATTGTTTCCAGTTACTTCATTGTGTTTCGAGTCGAATATAACAAGTCCGTAATTGTTGTTGAGAAGGATATTGTTAGAAATGCTGTTGTAATCTGACCAGTAGTCTAAATAAACTGAGAAAGCACCGCATCCAGAGACGGTGTTGTTATCGATGTTATTGTACCTCGACTCGAAGCTGACGAAACCGTGCAGTATGTTGCTGACCACGTTATCAACTATTTCATTGTGGTCTGAGCAGTTTAACAGAATGCCTTTTTCCCAAAGACTTCTGTAATGTCCCGGTTCAATATAGTATGCGCTGACAGAATTGTTACTGATTCTGTTGTAATGTGAGTTTTCCAGAATTAAGCTTACTCCATTATCTTCAAAATAATTAAAAAGGATTTCATTATTATCTGAACTGTTTAAAAGTAAAGCCCTGTTGCATTTATCAAATTCGTTACCATGAATGTTGTTACTGCCTGCAGAATCAATTAACATACAGGTTCCAAAGAATCCACTTCGGAAAGGAACGCTTACATTGTTATGGGCGATGTAGTTGTCGCTTCCTCCTTTCACATACACTCCAGTTGAGTTGCCGTATTCCAATTGCGGAACTTCGAATATGTACATGTCGAGAGAAATCAGATTGTTTGTGAAGTTACTTCTGTATAGACTCCCATTAAACCAGAAAGAATGAAATTGAATGTCATCAGCGAATTGGAGAAAATGCAATCTATTGCTGTCTATAACACTGTCTTCAGCCTCATTCTGTACATAAAGACCGATTGGAGTATCTATAAACTCGTTATTTGAGATATTGGAATTATCAAGACGGAATGTCCAGATTCCCTCTCTGTTATCTTTGAAGATACAGTTAGAAACCTGCTTATCACGCACTCCATAATAGTTCTGAAAAACTACCCCGGCGTTGTTTCTTGCACCCTCTATACTCAGCCCTGTAACATTTACAGGATAATCCATAGTGAATACACGGTTGTTCTCATTCGGAGAATGAATTACTGTATCTTCAGGGTTGCTGGAGAACGACATTACGTCATCAATCGCTTTATTTACATGCACGCTTTCATTGTAAAATCCGGGGCAGATAACTATTGAATCTCCTGCACCTGCGGCATTTTCAGCATCGTTCACTGTATTGTGGTATGAGATGCCGCTGCAGCATGGTTCATCCTGATAAACAACTCTTATGGATTTGGTTGCACCCATGAGTGCAAAACTCCCGTAGGTGAATGCATCATCAACATCACCGAGCTCAAAATCAGCATTAACCACTTTTCTGGAAGTGTCAACAGTATTATTGCCGCTAACAGGAAGTCTCCAGTCGCCCCCATAGTTCGTATAAAGTGCTATTGTATCTTCAATCACAGAACTGTAGTCTGCGTTCTCATAACTTACTGTCAGATTCAGATGCCCGTATGTTCCTGGAGGTCTCTGTGAAGAACAGACTGGTTCTATCCACAGGTAAGTCCCAATGTTTTCGATATACCTGTGGCTGTCCTCTGGAGGATTGTCCTCCTCCCTCAGGCCATAGCAGAAACCGTCAAAGGATAGATTTATGTCATCGAGGGTTACGCTGTTGAAGTAATTGTTCTGGTATCTTGTGTGAATGGAATGAACAAAATACTGGGAGCAGTTCTGAATTAATAGAGAATCAAAGCGATTGTCATAACTTCTGTATAATTTAACGCCATTCTTTGTGTCCTTTATGTTCATGTTTGCAAGATAATTATCTGTGGTGTGGTTGAGCAGGTATATGCCCAGAAATGAAGAGGATATGTCCAGTGAATTGAAATAGAATTCTGATGATTCTTCAATTACCACAGAGTTATAATTGTTAGAGGATATTAAATCAATAACATGACCATCTGTAGAATTCTGAAGGTGGATTGCAGAGTAGTCGAATTCTGAATTGACATTGTTGATGAAAATGTTTGTGCTATCTTTAACGTAGATTCCATCTTTATTGTTTTCAGTTCTGACATTGTTTATTGTGTGACCATGGCTTTCTGAGTCCAGAATACCGTAGGTGTTGTTTCTCAATGTGACATTGTTGATGGTGAGGTAATCTGTTCTGTAGATGAATATGCCTGAACCGGCTTTGGAGTTTCCTGAGAGAATCAGATTCATAAGATTTACGTTGGAGGAATTTATTATCGAAATCTTACCTGTGTTGCTTACGTCCTCTGCTTCCAGAGTTAATCCATAGATGTCGATGTTGTTCTGATTTACGTAGTGGTGGTATCTGTCTCCGTTTATTGTATTGTTATCTATGCTATTGAAGTAGGTATCTTCTCCATCGAAGAATATTCCTGCATCTTCTGACCCATCTATGGTATTGTTGTTGATATCATTGCCATCGGCATGCTTGAGGTAAATTCCGTTTAATCTAGGAGATATGATGGTATTATTTGTGACAGTAAGGCTGCTTCTGGCTACCCTGACTGCTATTCCAATGGAAGTGTTGAAGACTGTATTGTCATTGATTATGTTATCTTCATTCAAATAATAAACTCGAATACCAAAACTGGAGTTGTTTATCCGGTTATTTTCAATAACTCCATTACTTCCACCTGCAAGGTAGATTCCGTAATTATTTGAACTGATAATATTGTTCTTAATCTGATTATTGTCAAGACCCGCCAGAAAGATTCCGGATTCTGAGTTCTCAATAAAGTTATCTGAAATAACGTTATCTGAGTTTGTGAGATCAAAAACACTTGGAGGGCCATTTAATTCTATGCACACATTCTTGATGCTACAATTGTTACCTGTTATTCGATTTGCAGTCGAATTTGTTATCAGGTAAACACCACGCTCCCCCCCATAGAAAGTATTGTTTGCTATTATGCTATTGCTGAGGCCCCAGCCATGTATATCGTCAGCGACACTATTTGAGAACCTGTTATTTCTTATGATTATATTTGAAACATCCTCAACAAATATCGTGCCCACATAAATCTCCTCACCCTGAGGATACCAGAATGGTGGATTCTCAGGCATGTAATTTCCATAACCACCTCCATAGAAATCAAAACCGTCTATAATAACGTTGTCTGACTTTACTACGATGCCACCATAACTTATATCTGTATCGATATAGCCTGAATAGGAAACCAGCCTCAAAGGTTTGTCGATGATGATTTTTTCAAACGCATACACTCCGGGACAGACCACAACAGTACTTCCATTATCGGCTGCCTCCACCGCTTCCTTTACTGTCTTAAAGTAAGCTGAACCTTCTGTGCATGCTGCAGATTTATTCACAACGTAAACTTCCCCGGGCTTTGTGAGAGGATAGTAATCGACGTTCTCGTTACCGCTGATTAAATAATACGGGCTATCGCAGATGCCATCATCATCCAGATCAAGACATGTGTCACTGAAGCCTGTGCCGTCAGGCTTAGCCCAGTAGTTTCCTGCAATCCATGAACCATTTATGATGTTTGTTCCCGACCGCTTTGTTGTATTCCACTCATTTGGTCGAACACTTCCAGAATACACGTTGTCTGAGTTGTTGAAGTAGTTGTTGTAAATCGTGTTATCACTTGCGTTCTGGATTTCTATCCCGTGTGTGTTTGATACAATTGTGTTACTCTCTACAGTATTATTCCATGAATTACGGATGCTGATTCCATCACCAAAGTATCCAGTATTAAAGCTTGCGTTGTTTCTGGATAGAACGTTACTGGCTGATTTCTCCAGAACAATTCCACCGTATTCATTTAAAATTGCTGTGTTGTTTTCTATTGTGTTGTCAGTAGAATTCACAAGATATATTCCTATGTAGCTGCTTGAACTCACTGTATTGTCTTTAATCATGTTATCGCTGGAATACGTGAGATAAATTCCACGGGAATTGGAGACCGCAATATCGCTGTGAATAACGTTGTTGTTCGAATATTTCAACCACACTCCCTTGCTGTTATTTGTTGCCCTAACGTTCTCGATTCTTGAAAAACTGGAGCTGTTAAGGAGAATACCAGCATAACCACCTGAGCCATTGACTGTAAACCCGCTTATATTCACAGCATCAGCTACAACATGGAAAACAGGCTCAGAAGGAACTAATGCATTAACAACTGTGCTATCAGAACCACTTCCAGTGATGGTCAGGGATTTGTTGACCACCACATTCTCAGCATAGCTTCCTGCATCAACCACTATTGTGTGACCATCGACTGTGTCAGAATCGTAAATCGCATCCTGAATGGTCAGGAAACTTTCAGAAGTATTCAGGTTGTGAACTCTGTATTCAGTGACTGCCTGAGTGAGGGGCAGGTAATCTGTGTTATTTGTATCAAGCTCATAGGATTCATCGCATATTCCATCTGAATCACTGTCCAGGCAGGTTTCACTGAAGCCAGTGCCATCAGGCTTAGCCCAGTAGTTCCCTCCAAGATAAGAACCACCAATTATGTTTGTTCCCGGTTGCTTTGTTGTGTTCCAGGTGTTTGTTGAATTTGGAAGATAAGGACTGTTTATAATGCGGGTGTTATTTGTATTGTTTAAAAAGTTGTTATTAATCAGATTATTGGATGAATAGGCTATTTCAATACCAGTGTACTTCAATTCTATGATATTACTGGCAATTGTGTTATCATAGGATTGATAGATTCTGATGCCTATATCTGATGATGCAGACAGTCCTTCAATACCTGTTATTGTATTGTTTAAAATTTGATTTCCGTCTGAATCGACTCTTATGCCGCTATAACCTGTGATGTTGTTTCCGGATATTATGTTGTCATCCATATGTGATTTAATCGATATTGTCGGCAGAGAGGCTAAATGATTCCGATAGAAATTATTATTTTCAATCCGGTTCTGTGCGGAAATGTCAAAAGAGTAATCTGTATCTATCAGTACGAGCGGATTGAGTTGACTTTGATCTGTAAAATTATTCTCTTTGATGATATTATACCTGCCCTTAAATATACTGATGCTGTTGCTTAAAAAATGATTAGATACTATTTCATTGCTATCTGAATTCCCGATATAGACTCCAGCACCTTTACTAAAGATATTATCTCTGACAACGTTATTTTCCATAAGGTCATCAATCCATATTCCAGCATTGTAATCCAGAAAAGGCGCTCCTAGATCATATAGTCCTGCATTGATTATTTCAAAACCCTGAATCGTTATTCCATCAGATTTCAGAACAAAACCACTTCCTACATTCTTTGCATTGATTAAAGGTCTGCCAATCCCTGTTATGTTCAGGGTTTTGTTTACATGAATATTGCCCGTATAGGTTCCATAGCAGACAAGGATTGTATCTCCATCAATTGAAGCATTGACTGCATCCTGTATTCTTGTAAAATTGGCACCAAGACATTGCACGCCATCATCGTCAACATACCACGTTTTCAGATTTCTGATTGTTGTAAAATCTCCAATTGAGCTGTTTGAATACAAGCTTGGATTATCCACTCTGTATGAGAAAACAGAGTAGTAGTAGGTAGTATTTGAGGATAAACTAGATAGAGTTATAGATGGATTCTGGGTATTGTTTTGCCATTCAGACCATACTCCAGCTGATAAATCTGAATTCAAACTGTAAAGAATTCGGTTGTTAGAAGGGAAATCTGTCTGCCAGCTAATTGTTATGCTATTGTTAGTCGGATTGCTCTCCTGAATGCTGCTGATGGTAGGGGGATTCTGAACTTCAAAGAGCATTGGATAGTAGTCCTTTGGCAAATTAGAATCAAGACCTATTAGTCCTCCGCCTCCGCCTTCAAAACATCCAAAAATAGAAATGTTATAGGGAATGTCACCAATCCCATCCCCATTAACATCATTTCCAGTATAATCATCCCAGTAATTACCCGTGTAGTTTGAGTAAATACTTCCCTGATAGATATACTGCCTTACCTCAGTTGAATTCCATTTGTTGGTTCCACAATCAATTGCATTGTATGTGTTGTTGATAAACCGGTTGATGAAGAAAACAGTTCCCGAGGAATCAGCCTGAATTCCAGTACCACTATCCCTTATCGTGTTGTTATAGATAGTGTTATCGCTTGACGTATAGAATTCAATGCCAATAATTGTGTTGTAGATCGTGTTGTTATATATAACTGCATAGCCTGAATCTTCAATCTGAATACCATCATAGGTGTTGTAAATTATGTTATTTGAGATGTTAGCATAGTTAGAGGGATTGGAAGGATCGTTAGGATCGGGCTCCACGTCTATCCCATCATCGTTGCTTTTAGTTGAGCCCCCAGTGATAGTGAATCCTGAGATATTAATATAATCAGCATGAACATGAATAACATCTTCATTCGTATCAAGAGCCTGAATGATTGTGTCTGTTGGATCCTGGGAGAATGATTTAAGGGTAACGGATTTGTTGATCTCAAGATTCTCCACATACGTTCCACTGCAAACGATTATCATATCTCCATCATTTGCATTGCCCAAAGCTGAGGAGATTGTTGTGTAATATGCATCTCCCGATGTGCATGGAGATATTTTACTGACGATCAAAATGCTCCCATCAAAATCATTTTCATACAAATTTTTGTAATCGTTAATAGTAACATTCGCAAAAGAGCCGTTAATAGCCAATAATATAGAATACAGCAGTAACAAAATAATCATGATTAATTTGAACCTCATACCACCCATATTTCCACCTGTTGATGTTTTATCAGATGATAGAGAAGTAGCAACTCAGAGTTCTGCAACTCCTCCAACCTTAAACTATTTAAGTAGACAGAATAAATAAATAACTTTCTGGAGAAGATAGATATAGTAATTATGATATTGCAGTAAATAAAAAAGGAAGAGAATTTATCTGGCTGTAATATTCAGGTTGAACGGGTCAAAAACTATGTCCTCATCCCCGTTATACCATTTCAGCCCCATCTGCTCAATCTCCTCTTTTGTGAACATTTGATCCTGAACAAAAACATTCAAACCTTTAGACATCAATCTTCTGACAATTTCAAGATTTCTGCTGTGATACAGTTCCTTAACACCTTCTCTGAACGTAATTCCTTTAACACAGATTTTAATATCTTTAAGGGGTTTATTCAGCTTTGTGCATTCTTTAATTATCTTGTCAACCCAGTATTCCAGCATCTCATCGTTTAATTCTCTCGCTGTTCTCAGAAGCTTTGCTTTATCAAATTTCTTCCTTTTCTCCATCTCCTTAATCAGAAACCATGGGTAAACTGGAATGCAATGCCCACCAACGCCCGTGGATGGAAGATGAATATGGCAGTATTCGTGGTTCGCTGTCCTGATAGCTTCGTAAATATCCACGTCAATCTCCTCTGCTATCTTCAGAAGTTCGTTGGCAAGAGCAACATTCACATCCCTGTAGCACCCCTCAATCACCTTAACAAATTCGGCAAGTCTTGCGGATGAAACAAGCTGTAAGTTGGGAACAAACTTTCTGTAAATCTCGAATGCTTTCTTTCCACTCTCTTTATCTATCCCTCCTATAATCTTTGGAAATTCTCTCAGCCTTGAGATGCTGTATCCGGTCATTATTCTTTCGGGAGAGTTAGCAAGATAATACTCACCCGGCTTTAATTTACTTTCTTTCTCAAGAGCTTCTCTAATAAGGGTTTCAGTAGTCATTGGAGGCACTGTTGTTTCAAGCACGACAACATCTCCCTTCTTGAGTATTTTTCCAACTTTCACTGTGGCATCGAGCAGTATTCTGAAGTCAGGCTGGTTGTATTCGTCGATAAAGAGAGGAACGATAATTATGAATACATTACAATTCTTTGCTTCGTTATAATCTGGAACGGCAACAAGATTCTTACCACCATGCTTTACAACAAGCTCACCAAGTCCTGTTTCTTCAGGAATCGGATTCTTGCCCTCATTTATCATTCTGCATCTTTCCTCATCAATATCAACACCGGTAACGCTTATTCCTGAATCAGCTATCACAGAGGCGATTGGTAAACCAGCTTTTCCAAGTCCAATAACCGCTATTCTATCCATTTTTTATCACCTCAACTCTTTCTCCACAACCGCATGAGTAAACAACCACTTTATCATCTTCATTTACAATTTTATCAACTCTTTTTCCGCATTTGCAAACATAACCTCTGAGTTTTGCGGGATTTCCGTAATAAAGACCGTGAGGAATGACAGTTTTGGTAACAACACTTCCTGCACCAACCATCGCATAATCCCCAATCTCAACCCCACATACAATAACGGAGTTAGCTCCTATACTTGCTCCTTTTTTCACCAGAGTTGGAATTATCTTCTCATCCTCCCAGATAAAAGCCCTCGGATATAGATCATTAGTAAAGGTTACTGAAGGTCCAACAAAAACATCATCCTCTATTGTAACTCCCTTGTAAACCGAAACGAAATTCTGAATTTTTACATTGTTTCCTATCAGAACGTCCCTATCTATGTAAACGTCCTTCCCGATGATGCAGTTTTTACCGATTCGTGCGCCCTCTCTCACATGGGCAAAGTGCCAGATTTTCGTTCCCTCACCTATGATATCGCTCTCAATTATCGCAGTAGGATGAGCATAGAACATTCAATCACCATTTATCACATCAACTATGTATTTCAGCTCTTCTTCGCTGAGCTTTGGATGAACTGGAATGCTGATCACCTTTCGAGCTATCTCTTCCACTATCGGGCATAATCCTTTTTCAAATCCAAGTTTACGATAAAATGGCTGCAGATAAACAGGAAGAGGATAATGCACAGCATTCCCCACTCCTTTTGATGTCAGGTATTCGGCAAACTCATCTCTCGTCATTCCGGTTTCATCTTCTATTCTGAGCACATACTGGTGATAGACATGCTTCACATTACCATCAACAAACGGTTTCACTATGCCTTTAGCTTTTATATTCCTGTCAAAGTATTCAGCATTTCTCCTCCTTTTTTCGTTCATCTCATCAAGCTTCTTTAACTGCTCAATACCTATGGCAGCCTGAATATCTGTCATACGCATATTATAGCCGAGCATTACATGATTGTATTTTCCCTGCTCTCCATGATTTCTCAGGAGCCTGATTTTTTCTGCTATCCTTTCATCATCTGTGGTTATTATTCCCCCTTCTCCAGTGGTCATGTTCTTTGTCGGATAGAATGAGAAGCATCCAGTTCCAAATGAGCCAACCTTCCTGCCATCAAATTCAGCTCCGTGAGCCTGAGCAGCATCCTCGATAAGAATCAGGTTATTGTCCTCACAGATTTCAATAATTGATTTCAAATCAAATGACTGCCCATAGAGATGTACTCCAATTATCGCCCTTGTCTTTGATGTGATTTTCTCAACAACTTCCTCCGGACTGATATTGTAAGTCCTTTCATCAATGTCAGCAAAGACTGGCTTTGCTCCACAGAAAAGTATTGAGTTTGCGGTTGCAATGAACGTGAAGGGAGTTGTTACCACTTCATCTCCCTGTCCAATTCCGTGTGCCTCAAGTGCAAGCCATAACGCAACAGTTCCATTTGAGACTGATATCGCTGTTCTCACACCCGTGTATTTGCTGAAACTTCCTTCAAACTCCTTAACTTTACTGCCCATAGCGATTATGCCTGACCTCAGGACTTCCACTGCCCTATTGACTTCCTCGGTGTTAATTAGAGGAGAAGCTATTGGTATCATTTTTTCACCTTATGATGAGGTAATATTACATCCACTTATAATTATTCTGTTTTCAAGCTTATGAGACAACTGATTGTCTTTGTTCAGTAGGGAATAAACAGAGCAATTACGCAGAAAAATGTTGTCAATGCAAACATGCACAGAGTAACCTGCCACTCCTTAACCCTGAAATAATATGGAAGAACCCACTTCAGTGTAAGTGGATTTGGAGCCTCAATTGTGCCATCTTCCCTCAACTTCCCGAACTTGGCCTTTCTATATCTTTCATCTTCTGGATTCAAAACCCTTCTCACCCTCCAGTAAACATACAGCAGAAAATTTATTGTGTGGGGGATGAGCATTACAAAGCCAGCAACATAAAAGCCGGTAGTGACTATTGCAATACCTATTGCAGAACCGACAAGCATCGATCCAATATTCCCGAGAAAAATTTTTGAAGGATACTTTTCAAACCAGAAAAATCCTGCTGTCGCTCCGAAAATTGTGGCGATAAAACCCAGATTGGGCGCTCCTCTGAGTATGGCTTTAAAAAATAAGAAACCGAGTATAATTGCAGAAAGTCCAGATGCAAGTCCATTGAACCCGGAATGCATGTTTACAAGGTTTGCAGTGACCATTATATAAACTGGAATAATAACAAACGGGAGCAAGATTCCCAAGTCCACAGTACCGGCAAGGGGGAGCTGCAACTGGTAGACATCATATAAAAAAACAAGAGGAAGAGGGAAAAGAACAGGTAAAAAAATCTTGATAGGTCTTCTAATGTCAATTATATCATCCAGAACTCCAAAGAGGCCAAAAACACTTATGATTGCTACTGAAACAACATCAACTGGTTCGATCTCGATTAGCTGGAAAATATGGATGAACAGGATTGTTAAATAGACTGCAAAAGCAATTGCGAAGCCACCACCTGTGGGAATTTTATGCATATCATATTTATAGTAATCTATCACCACCTTGCCTCTTTTACTAAAATCGATGATGAAAAGTTTCGTAAGGATAACCGAAATAATCGATGATATAACCACTATCGAATACAGATTCACGACCTCACCTTATGTATTAAGTGAAGTCATTATAAATAATTTTTATTATTGACAGGAAAGACTGAGAGGGATAACTTTCTTCTCACTGTAAGACTTCATGGCTGAGATTGCAACTCCCAGAACATAGGTGCCATCCATCCCATCTGGCTTGGGGCATACGCCTTTTTTGATGCATTCTATAAAGTATTTGATTTCAACTTTTAAAGGCTCTTCTTTCTTTATATCCACCTGATGAATCTCATCTCCTTTATACAGTGTCAGACTCTGCTCGATATAGTCCATCTGAGCAACGCAGTTCGTGCCAACAACTGTCAGTGTTCTGAACTTTCTCGGTGTAAGCCAGTTGGTCTCAATAGTTCCCGAGCGATTTCCCGGGTATCTCAAGAGAATTGAAGCATAGTCTTCTCTTGTATGGAAACTGTTTCCAGCTATCGCATATACCTCCTGAGCTCTTTGACCGAACAGGTAGGAAAAAGTGTCTATTTCGTGAACTGCAAGGTCAATGATAATCCCGACATCTCTTATTCTTGGTGAATAAGGTCCAATTCTTCTGCCTGAAATTGTGATGACTTCTCCAATAACTCCGGTATCTATCAACTCCCTCAACCTGATAACGGCTGGATTGAACCTCTCAATATGCCCGATCATCGTTTTTACGCCATTTTCGTTGCATGAATTGATAATTCGCTCTGCATTCTCAATCGAATCTGCAATTGGCTTCTCAATCAGCATATCAACTCTGTTTTCTGCTGCCTTTAGCGCAACATCGGCATGCAGTGATGTGGGAACAGCTATACTCACAATATCAACCTGCCTGAGTAGTTCATGGTAGTCAGGGAAGTATTCTGAATTATATTTGCCTGCAACAGCCTCTCCTACGTCTTCATTTATGTCAGACACCCCGACAAGTTCCACACCTTCAATCCCACTGTAGATTCTGGCGTGGTGTCTCCCCATTGCACCCACACCAATTACACCTGCTTTCAATTCTTATACCTCCAACCTGAAAATAGTAAGCCAAGCAATTTATAACATTTACTTAATCTTTTGATGCTTATGATAATAGTGGTTATTAAGATTTGTTATATATTAAAAATATTATTCAACGTAAATAATCTTCTTCGTACTCCTCAACCCAGTACTGCTCAAGTTCATCAAGGATTTCCTTAGGAATAACAGTCTTACTTATCAGTTTTATGCTCATTATTATAGTAGTAACCTTACAAATTTAAAAATCTTTCGGATTTGTCACATAATAGCTTTCATTTATAATGTAAATACTGTCAGCACAATAGCAATAATTCCAAAAGTAATGCAGAATTTGGAGAAATCGACATCTCTTGCAAACCTTAAAAGCGCCTCCATGGTAAGGTAACCGAATAAACAGGTTATTACTACGATTATCGCCCCGGCATTAAAATCAAGTTCTGAAGGAACACCCCTGAAAAATATTGCGCCAATTACCGCAGGAACACTGATTATAAACGAGATTTTTAATGCATCTTCTTCATCAATTTTTCTTAGGAGCAGAAAGCTTATTGTTGTACCAGACCTTGAAATGCCCGGGAGAATTGCAAAGCCCTGAGCAAGACCAAGCATAATCATGTCACTCAGATTGATTTGCTCAATTCTGCGATAACCACTCTTTGGCAACCTGAGTATGATTCCAGTAAGTATCAGCAGAACGCCGATGAATACATTGACAACTTTACCGCTCTGGAACTCAATAAATGATAGCAGAGGAATTGCCACAACTGCCGTTGAAATTGTTGATACAATGACAATCTTCAGCATATCTGATCCATGAAGCATCCTCAAAAACTCATCTCTGAAGCGAATTAAAACAGCTAAGGCTGTTCCGAGATGGAGGAATATGGCATAAGATAATGCACTTGAGATATCCTTCCCAAAGAGATTTAACATAATAAGAACTGATAGACCTTCGCTGCTCACGGGCAACCACTCAGCAATACCCTGCACAATTGATAGAATAATAGTTTCCAGATAACTCACAGCTACAAACTCCTGACAAAATCCTCTATTTTATCAGCAGCTTCCTTCAACTTTTCCATTGATACAGCGTAGGCGCACCTGATATAGCCCTCACCACATTCTCCAAAGGCATTGCCCGGAACAACTGCAACATTTTTCTCGAGTAAAAGTCTCTCTGTGAATTCCTCACTGCTCAATCCAGTCGATTGAATGCTCGGAAATGCATAAAATGCTCCATCCGGTATATTGACTTCCAGAATCTCATTCAGTCTTTTTGTAAAGTAATTTCTTCGCCGGAGATACTCAGCTCTCATATCCTCGAGTTCGTCTTCTTCATTCTTCAGCGCCTCAATTGCACCAATTTGAGCTGAGATAGGGGCACACAGCATGCAGTACTGGTGGATTTTCAGCATCGCATCAAGTAAGTCTGGAGGTGCTATATTGTATCCAACTCTCAAACCCGTCATAGCGAATGCTTTTGAGAAACCGTTGAGGATTATCGTTCTATCTCCCAATCCGTTCAGTGATGCTATTGAAACATGTTTATTATTGTAACTCAGCTCACAGTAAATCTCATCCGAGACGACGAGCATGTCATTCTCGATTACTGCATCAGCAATTTCTTCAAGTTCTCTTCTTGCGTAACTTACTCCTGTCGGGTTTGCCGGGTAATTCAGAATGAGCACCTTCGGTCTCAAATCACGGTATTCTGAAATTCTCTCGTAATTCAATCTGAAGTCCGGGTTTGTAGGTATAGATATTGCTTCACCACCTGCAAGTGTGACAAGTGGTTTATACATTACATATGAGGGGTCTGGGACAAGCACTGCATCCCCAGGATTTATAATCGCCCTGACTGCAATATCGAAACCCTCACTCACTCCAGTCGTTATCAGCACATCTTTCTGAAAGCACTCTACACCAAATTTTCGATAGTATTCTGAAATTGCCTGTCTCAGCTCTTCCAGCCCATGATTTGATGTGTAGGAGGTTACTCCTTTCTCCAGCGAATATATTATCTCCTCTCTCACCTTCCATGGGACTGGAAAATCTGGTTCGCCCACTCCAAGACTTAAAATGTCCTTTCTTCCAATAATCAGATCAAAAAACCTTCGTATTCCAGAAGGTTTGATTTCCTGAACTTTTTTGTTGATTCTGTCAGGGGACAATTGCAAGCCTCCTGTCCTCCTCATCGCTGAAAAGAAGTACGCCCTCCTCCTTATACGTTCTCAGTATAAAATGGGTTACAGTGTCTCTGACTTCTGGAATCGTTGAAATCTTTTCTGCTACGAAGAAAGCAACTTCCTTCAGATTCTTTCCCTTTACAACAACCTGAAAATCATATTCTCCGCTTACAAGCCTGATAGCATGCACTTCCGGAAATTTTGCAATTCTCTTTGCAATGTCGTCATAGCCTTTCTCTCTTGACAATGTCACATTTACATCAATAACCGCAAATACCAGCTCCTCCCCAGCCTTCTCCCAGTTGATGAGGGTTTTGTATTTCAGGATTACTCCATTTTCCTCCTCTTTCCGGATTATCTCTTCTACCTCTTCCTCTGGGAAGCCTGTCATCTGTGATATTTCCTGAGGAGTTACCTTCGAATTCTCGGACAGAATCTTCAATACCTCAAACACTTTATCATTCATTAAATCCACCGGATAAATGAATATGTTTGTTGTATTTAAATTATATCGTCATTTTCAGGGAAGATATATATAATCCTCCATCATTTTTCGAATGATGCTTGGAGGTAGAGTTATTATTCTGGTTACAATCAGCTATGCTGCATTTATTTTCTATTCATCGTCTCTACCTTCTGTTCCCATTCCGTCAGACCATGGGCTGATTTATAAGATTTTTAGTTTTATGAAAGGTATCGGTTTAGAATTTTTAGCATATCCGTTCTATCCTGTGATGAGATATACAGATAAGTTTTTTCATCTCTTACTTTACATGGGGTTTGGAATTTTGCTCAATGCCTCTTTCAGACAGTATTATCAGAGACAGCCTGCAGCATGCTCACTTATAGCGGGAACACTTTATGGAATTTCAGATGAGATTCATCAGATTTTTGTTCCCGGAAGGACTGCAAGTTTTCTTGATCTGTCTGCCGATATTGCCGGGTTGGTTTTTGCCCAGATTATTGTTTCACTTTATTTCATGCTGATGAAATTCAGGAAATCTTCAAGCCAATAGCAAATCTTTAAATTTCAACTTAAAGTGCGAGGATTATGGGAAGAGAGAAAATTCTTGAGATGCTGAACAGTTATGATAAAAATAAAATAAAAATTGCAACACTTGGGAGCCATTCAGCACTGAATATTCTGAGAGGAGCTAAGGATGAGGGTTTTGAGACCATATGCATCTGCAGAGATAATGAAAAAATTATATACAATTCCTTTGACGTTGCTGATTCTTTTATCAGCATAAACGATTTCTCAGATTTGCTTGATAAAAATCTCCAAAACCAGCTAATAGACAACAATGCAATTCTGATTCCACACGGCTCATTTAATGCTTACATAGGTAATCTCAACAACCTTGTTGTTCCGGTCTTCGGGAACAGGGAATTGATGCTGTGGGAAACTGACAGAGAAAGGCAGAGAAAATGGTTGCTTGATGCAAATTTAAAACTTCCAGAGACTTATGAGAAGCCTGAAGACATAAATGGACTGGTAATTGTCAAGTATCCGGGAGCAAAAGGAGGGATGGGATACTTCCTTGCAACTGATGAAGAGGATTTTTACTCAAAGTCGGAAAAGATGATTGAAAAAGGATTCATTTCGAGAGAAGAAATAAAAAATGCCCACATTCAGAAATACATTGTGGGAGCGAACATATATTTCTCCTTCTTCTACTCACCTGTGTTCAACAGGGTTGAGCTTATCGCCACAGACAGAAGATATGAATCAAATGCTGATGGTATTGGAAGAATTCCAGCAGATTTGCAGTTAAAGATTGACCTGTTATTGAGCTACACAGTCATGGGAAACTTTCCTGTTGTTTTGAGGGAGAGTCTGCTTGTTCAGGCATTGAATGCAGCACAGAGGGTTGTTGAAGTCTCAAAGAAGATTGCCTACCCCGGAATGGTGGGCCCATTCTGTCTTGAGGCAGTTTTCGACGAAAATAATGTAATGACTGTCTTCGAGATCTCAGCAAGAATAGTTGCAGGGACAACCGTCGGAATTCCGGCATCTCCCTACTCTTACCTCCTTTTTGGTGAGAACATGTACATGGGAAGGAGGATTGCAAGGGAAGTCAGACTTGCTGTCGAGAAGGACATGCTTGATAGTGTGATTTATTGATAACTAAACACAACCCTCGGTTTTAATATCCATCCCCATCGCCCTGAGTTTTTTCTTTGCCCTGATAAAGTCTTTATAGCTGTAGCTCTCGTTTCTCAAGTTAGATATCAGTGCATTATATTCCGATGTGCTCAGGATACCTTTTAAAAGCTGCCATACGTATCTATCCATTCTTTTCACCCTCCTTAACTTTTGCAGATTCAACCCTTGAAAAATATACAAAAAATACAGTACATCTCTCAAAGTCTTGAGCCATAATTTTGTCAATTACTTACACTTCCCCGTATATATAGTTTGGTTGTATATCTTAAAGGCTCAGAAATCAAAACAAAAAATGGAAAAATCGGAACTAAATAACTTTCCTCGATTCTCTCTCAATTTCTTTTGTAAAATAGTCTTTAATTAAATACCTGAAGACATCCGCATCTGAATCAAAGCCCAGATGCTCCTTAACTCTTGAAAAACACTCTTCTAAATCTATGTCCATTGCTATTTTAACACCTCTATAGATTGTAATCTTCCTTCCTCCCTGATAGATATCAGTCATTGTCATTATTACTATTTTCAACTTTATAATCTTTACTGCACACAACCGGATTGATAAGAGGTAAATATGCGAAATTCGAATGAGATAGGAATTAAAAAAATTCGTAACTGCAGTTGAGTGGAATTTCAATCACAATGAAATTGGCGCAATTATTTCTGCTCTTACAGTTTCTCTGTATTATGGAAGTGGTGGCAGGATTCTGAGTGGTCCCGATGGTTCGTTACTTATACCCAAATAACCCTCGTTGTTAATATACAATCTGACTTCTCTGCATCTCTCAGGAGAGAGCTCGTCAATTTCTGCCTTGAATCTCCGATTCTGGGAATATCTTTTAGCAGAAACAACAATTTCACAGTATTGGGGGCAATAACCTCTCCCTAAAAGTCCCTGGTCCATGCAAAATTGACTGTTAGTACAGGAAAGTGGTTTAACAGTTTTATCTGATGTATTTATTGATACCAGAGCATGTGTCCTTGCTATGGACACCATTATACACTTTATTGTCAACCCTTCAGACATATTATCACCTTATGGTAACAATCATAACGTAGCTGATAATACTTAAATTTTACTCAACATGTATAAAATTATTTAATTATTATTTCTGTCCATACGACTGATATCTGAAAAGTTATGTAATAATAATTAACAATTTAAATTCAAGATAATATCAATTAAGAAACCACAGGTTGGAAACCAAATCTCAGACTCAACTTGCCCTTAATTTTACATAAACCTTAAATAACTATCAATATTCCTGACAGAAATGATTAACGAGGGTCTGTGGTTTCTGTTAATGTTCGTCAATTTCACGGGAATAATTCTATCATACAGATTATTTGGAAAAACTGGGTTGTATGTATGGATTTCGATGGCTATAATTCTGGCAAACATACAGGTTATGAAAACCATCCGATTTTTTGGACTTGTGACTGCGATGGGAAATATCATCTACGGAACGACATTCCTTGCCACCGACATTCTGTGCGAAAATCATGGAAGAAGAGAGGCAAGAAAAGGCGTTCTCACTGGATTCTTCGTCCTGCTGCTCACTACCCTGATTATGCAAATCTCCCTTATGTTTATTCCTGATGAGACTGATACACTCAGCCCGGCACTGGAACAAATATTCGGGCTTCTACCACGAATAACTGTTGCAAGTTTAACTGCATATGTGGTATCTCAGCTACACGATGTCTGGGCTTTTGACTTCTGGAAGAGGAAAACAGAAGGTAGACATCTCTGGCTAAGGAACAATCTCTCGACACTGGTATCGCAGTTGATGGACAACGTAATCTTCACGTGGATTGCCTTTGTTGGATTCGGTGTATTCTGGGAAATGGTTTTTCCTCCAGAGATCATCATCCAGATTTTCATCACATCATACATTATGAAGTTCATTGTCGCGATTTTTGATACACCTTTTATATATCTGAGTAGAAGAATATCCGCAAAGTCTGATTACAGATAGCGGATGTCAATAACCAAGCCACTCTTTTTTTAGTTCTCTGAAGTAATTGTTATTGATTGAGTCTCTTATCTTTTCCATGAACCTCAGCATGAAGTTCACATTGTGGTAAGATGCAAGCCGGAAATATGTCAGGTCTTCTGCCGACTGCAGATGCCTCAGATAACTTCTCGAGTAGTTCTTGCAAACAAAACAGTTACAGCTTTTGTCAACTGGCTCATCATCCTCCCTGAAACCTGCGTTGCGGATATTGATTCTGAATTTGTTCTCTACTGTGCCCCCGGCCTCCGGTGAAACGTAAAGATGACCTCTTCTTGCCCACCTCGTTGGTGCAACGCAATCAAACATGTCAACACCTCTCTCTACAGAATTGAAGATGTCCTCTACAGCACCGATTCCAAGTAAATGTCTCGGTTTCTCCTCTGGTAGAACTGGAATTACCCATTCGAGAATATTGTGCATGTCCTCCTTGCTTTTTCCAAGTGAGCCCCCAATCCCATAGCCAGCAAAATCTTTATCTGCAACAAATCTCGCTGACCTTATCCTTAAATCCCTGTATTCTCCACCCTGCACTATCCCGAATAATGACTGTTTTCTGTCGTAGCTCTCAAGACATCTCTCCTCCCATCTATGCGTTCTTTCAAGCGCCTCTTCAGTGTATCTCTTATCTGAGAGGGGGGAAGTGCATTCATCAAAGGTGAAAATAATATCGGCGCCAAGATTCGATTGAATCTCCATAGATTTCTCTGGAGTTAATCTGACTATCTCCCCCGTCAGCGGATTTTTGAAACTCACACCCTTCTCATCCACTTTAGCCCATTTGTCCCCCCTGAAATTCTTATTCCTCAAACCCTCGAGGAAAATGTTATCGGCTATCTTTCCCACACCGTGCTCCATTCCGAATCCGAGAGAGAATACCTGAAAACCGCCCGAGTCAGTGATTATCGTTTTATCATAGTTCATGAACCTGTGAAGTCCACCTCTCCTCCTGATTAGCTCGTCTCCTGGTCTCAGGTAGAGATGATATGTATTTGCAAGAATTACATCAACTTTAAGCTTCTTCAGGTCTCTGCTGTCCAGGCCCCTGACTGATGCGAGTGTTGCCACAGGGATAAACGCAGGTGTCTCAAATTTTCCGTGTTCAGTTCTCACAATTCCCGTTCTCAACTGAGAATCCTGATTTTTTATCCTGAATTTCATGTCAATTTGCAATTAAAAACTGCATGAATTAATTTAATTTTCCCCGGTTAAAAAATGCTATATTCTTGCCCAATGATTGAATAGGAGTCTGTTTATAACCATAATCATGTAACTATTTCCCAAAAGTATTTAAAAGAATCATTATAATAAATGAAACAGGTTGGAGCGAGGCGATTGAAGATGATGAGGAAAATTATAATATTGTTAATAAATCTGGGTCTTTTTCTAAGTCCAGCTTTAGCTCTCTCGATTACAATTGACGGTGACCTGAGTGATTGGGGAATTGATTCCGCTGACCTTGATAACGGTCTGAACCATGACAGTGAGATTGCATGGATTCCAGACAGCCCAACTGCAGACTGGATAGTGGAAAATGACCTTGATGAAGCTTATGAAAAAACGTGGGAAGAAGAAACGTCCGGATGGAATTTCAAAGAACACGGTGTACACATTATGGGTGAAGGCGCGACCTATATTGACTATGACGAGCCACTGCTCATAGATACCAGATGTGGTACAATGTGGTGGTGTTCGAATCCCGGGGGGGTTCCACAACCATCCGGTGGAGAAAGATATGACGTTGAGGCACTTTATCTCGACGATGATGAAAGATATATCTACTTCGGCATTCTGCTAACAGATAACCTTGGTGCACTGGGTGACTTGGCAATTACTGTAAATGGGGTTAACTATGGTATTGTTATAATCGCCCATGATGGGCTCGCAAATGGAAGTGTTTATAAAAATCCTGTATGGCTGACGTCAACCTGGGCTGAAAAATCAGATGGCAGCGATATAATTACTCGAATTGACCACAACAATCCCGGAACAATCGTAGGAACTGCAGATATTGCAATAGAAGACGCAGGCGTCTCTGATAATGGAAAGGATAACAAGATTATAGAAATCAAAGTTGAGAAAACAATTCTTGGCAGCCCATCAACTGGTGATAAAAGCGACATTGGATATACACTCACGTGCGGAAATGACTACATTGGCAGAGAAATGACATACGACTACAACACAATTCCAGAATTCTCTACGATTGCCATCCCAGCAATAATGTTATTTGTAATCTACATGTTCAGAAGAAAGTAACCTGCATTTTTTCTTTAATTTATCTGAAGATGTGTTTATTTTCAACATCCATTCTGACGAGTGGTTTGGAGATGTGCCTTCTTGCACATGGTGGTACTTCGTAAAAACCTTCTTCAATCTCTCTTTTTAATTTTCTGATAACCTTCTCATAGGATTTTGTCTTACACTTTCTGCATCTGAAACCCTGATTCTTACCCGCTGACTCCATTCTCTTACCACATGATGGGCATAAAGGGTTCTCCTCAACCAGAATGTCTGCGAGCTTCAGAATATGGATTTTCTCAAGATTTACTGTGTCCTTCTTCATTGAACCATAGACTTTCAATAGGTCATCCTCTACGAGCTCGGTTATGATGTTTCTGAACTGTTTTGTTGGTTCAAATGCCGAACACTTTACAACACCAAATCTCGTTCGGATAAAGAAAAAAACATGTCCCCCCTCTTCAATAAATGGTTTTTTTACAACTTCGCCCTTCAGAATATATGAGTGATAGTTTTTCAATTCTCTGACCTCTGACTCATCAATCAGGTGCATATCCGTGCCCTGATTTGTCACAAATGTCATCTGAAAATCGAACGGCTCAGATTCAATCATTCCAAAAGCTTCATCAATGGCGGAAATATTATCCCCCCTTATCCCGAAAAGAACCGGGTCGGGAGAATTCGGGACAGAGACAACCACCCTGTTGTGCCAGTCCACTGTGTCCCACGTATCTGGATACGTCTGGAGGTCTGCAGTGTAAAAAGCCTCCTCATCAATCTCCCTCTCAGTACCAAATCTTTCTGGAGACCTGTATGCAATCTTTTCAAGTGTAAAGTCGTTTAAATGGATTCCTACAGCTGCTAAAGCCCCTATAAGACCTCTCCCTGTTTTATACTCCAGATATTCAATTTTATGTTCTTTGATTGCTGATTTTGCCTCATCAATCATCACTATTTCCTTTAATGCTCTCTGCGAAAATCTGAAGAGAGAGTCTATTGCAGCATCATCATCCGGATTAACAAAAACAGCTCCGGGATTCGTGCTATCGTGGTCAAGCATTGCATTTCTGCGAATTACTGAATCGACAACGTCTTTAACAACATCGTAAGAGTCAGATTCCACCATAAATGAGACTGCTCCATTTCCCCTTGTTTTGAAAGGAATCGTTGGGTTGAGTCTGATAAGTCTCGGAAATCCTGTAATACTTAATCCTCTCTCCTCAAGCTCTTTGATAATCAACACTGCAAGGTATGTTGTGCACATTCCCTGAGGTGAGTCAGTGTCGTCAATTCCAACCCAGAGTTTCATCAGGAATCTTTTGTATGCTTTGTTTAAATCTTTTTCATCGCCGTATTGAGTGGTATCAGTTACCAGTTATAATGCAAATTTCATCATATGCTCATTAAACTGATTATAATGAGGAGATAATAGAAAGAAACGGTTTTATACTTTCATTTTAGAAATAAATGCATATGCCGGGTCTTTCATTCTGCGAAAAGCGAAAAATGCTGAAGGCAATGGATCACGAATGCTGGGTGTGTGAGCAGAACATTATGAACGGAGGATACTGTTACCCCTGGCATGTGGTTAAGGGTGGGGATGTCAAGACTGAAGAAGAATAGTAGCCTTTTACTGAAGTAGAAGAACATAAATTGGAAATCCCGACCTGACAGGTGGTATAATCCTCTTTTTGAATAATCAGTCCTGTATCTGCTTCTCAGTAAAATTTAAATTTTTGAAGCGAAAATAAAAACTAATGCAAGAATTGCTTGTTTTTGGGGTTGCATTCCTGTTCTCAATTCTATTTACTGGATTCTTTCTGTGGAGCGGACTGAGGTTGATTGGAAAGAAAAAAGGAATATTCGAAGCAGGGCTTGCCAATTTTGCCGCTGCAGTTTTTGCTTTTGTAATTATCGGAATATCTGTTGCAGTTCCATTTCTTGCAATCTTTTTCCCTGTTATAGGATATCTTGCTTATCTGTATGCTCTTAAAGCACTACTCGGTATCAGTTTTATAGATGCTCTGATAGCCTCAATTCTTGCCTCAATAGTATTTGTTGTTCTCTCATTCATAATGGCAGTTATTGCGGGCGTATGGCTCTTCAACTTCACCCCAGTCCATCAGCCACCACTTTTTACAGAACATATTCGCTTTTGACAACCGCCTTAAAAAATAAACCTGTACATTATTCTTTAATAGAGTGTTAAAGTCCTGACGGTGGTTAAATGATGGAAGAAACACCAAAAATGTTGGAGGAATAATAATCGGTCTTTCAATGCTTTTTGGGTGAATATTACCCTATACCTCAGAGATTTCTCTTTGATTGTGTCTGATATTAAAGACTTCATTTCTCCAACCGTTAAATCCTTTACTTTCATTTCCATTGTTAACGTCTCCTTTGTTATTAATAAATTTGACTGCAATTATAAAAAATTTCGCCTAACGTTTTGCGGACATGTGAAGTTCGGTTTTGCCAAATTTTGGCAGAGCGAAGCGTAGCCACATATCCACCTGTTAGCAGACCGAAGGGCGAGCATGCGATAGCAGGCAAAGAGTTTTGCACGCCGCCGAAAGATTTGATCAACTCTGGCTCGTTATTCTCAGACCAAACGTGTCAAGATTCATGACCTTCTCCCACGCTGCTACAAAATCCCGAATAAACATCTCTTTTGCATCATCGCATGCATAAACCTCAGCGACAGCCCTCAATTCATCGTGATGACCAGAAATCAGATCAACCCTTGTAGCCTTCCACTTCAGCTCTCCAGTTTTTCTGTCATAGCCCTCAAAGACATAACGATGCTCATCTGCCTGTCTCCATTCTACACTCATATCAAGAAGGTTCACAAAGAAATCGTTGGTTAAAACCTCCGGAGTTTCTGTTAAAACACCATGTTTTTCATAATTGTAAACTGCTCCAAGCACTCTTAATCCGCCAACAAGCACGACCATCTCAGGCACCGTAAGCTTCAGCAGGTGTGCTTTGTCAACAAGGAAGTACTCCGGTGTTGTGTATATGTCCTCTTCATCTATTGTGGCTGGATCTCTGAAATAGTTCCTGAATCCATCTGCAAATGGTTCTATTGCCTTATAAAATTCAACTTCCATCTGATCCTGAGCTGCGTCAACCCTTCCGGGAATAAATGGAACTTTTACATTTATTCCAGCATCACTGGCAGCCTTCTCTATTGCCGCACAACCACCAAGAACGATGAGATCCGCTACAGAAACTCTCTTATTGTTCCCTTTCTTTTTCTGCTCTTCGTTGAACTCCTTCTGGATCTTATCATAAACCTCAATTGCACGCTTCAAATCCTCAGGATGATTTACCTCCCACCGGTTCACTGGATATAGCCTTATCCTTGCTCCATTAGCTCCTCCTCTTCTGTCAGAGTCTCTGTAACTTGAAGCAGATGCCCATGCTGTGTAAACCATCTGAGAAATGCTCAACCCTGAAGCAAGAATCCTCTTCTTGAGCTCCTCAACATCATTCCCATCTATTAAATCATAATCTCTTTCAGGCAATGGGTCCTGCCAGATAAATTCCTCTTCTGGAACGTATTTGCCCATGTAGCATGTTTTTGGTCCCATGTCCCTGTGGGTGAGTTTGAACCACGCCCTTGCGAAAGCTTTTTCAAATTCCTCAGGATTCTCCAAGAATCTCCTGGCAATCCTTGCATACTTCTCATCGTATCTCAAAGCCAAGTCTGCGGTAAGCATTCTTGGCCTGTGCTTTTTGTCAGGATTATGAGCATCAGGGATTATTTCTGGGGCGTCTTTAGCAACCCATTGTGGTTTTCCAGCGGGACTTGTTTCTACCTCCCACTCGTATTCAAAGAGAAGTTTGAGGTAATGATTCCCAAACTTTGTAGGTGTAGTAGACCAGGTGAGTTCAAAACCGGAGGTAAAACTATCCGGACCTTTTCCTGTTTTGTAGTTGAATTTCCATCCTAATCCCTGTTGTTCTATTGGAGAGGAGGAAGGATCGTCTCCCAAGAATTCATCCGGGGCTGCTCCATGGCATTTTCCAAAGGCGTGTCCTCCGGCAATCAAAGCCACAGTATCCTCATCATCCATTCCCATCCTGGCAAAAACGAGTCTTATCTCCTCTGCAGACAACCTGGGATCAGGAACTCCTCCAGGTCCTGCAGGGTTAACATAAATAAGCCCCATCTCGGTAGCAGAGTAAGGTTCTCTGAGCTTCTTTCCTTCAAATCGCTTTGCTGTAAGCATTTCTTCTTCCCGTCCCCAGTCAGGGCTTTCATCAGGCTCATATATGTCCTCTCTTCCAAGCGAAAAGCCAGGGATTCTCACACCCATCTCTTCCAACGCAACAGTTCCTGCAAGAATCATAAGATCCGCCCAGGAGAGGTTTCTTCCATACTTCTTCTTTACATGCCAGAGTAATCTTATAGCTTTATCAAGCCCGATATTGTCAGGCCAGTTAATTCTTGGTGGAAACCGAATGCTTCCATCCCTTGCTCCTCCTCTGCCATCATAGATTCGGTAGCTTCCAGCACTGTGCCATGCAAGACGGATAAAGAGAGGCCCATAGTGTCCGAAATCAGCAGGCCACCAGTCCTGCGAGCTTCTCATCAACTCCTTCAGGTCATTTATTACTGCATCCACATCGAGCTTCTGAACCTCTTCTAAATAATCGTAATCAGTTCCGTAAGGGTTAGAATTTGGGCAGTTTTGCCGTAAAATCTTCAGATTCAGCCTGTTTGGCCACCAGTCAGTTATCCATCTTTTTCTTGGCTTAAACTTTTCATCTTTCATGGTATACGCCTCCTTTATTTTATAAACCATACCATTTTATTCTTTTTAATATGACGGTCGGAATTTCTGCTAACGGCTGGCAGGTATGCGAAGTTGACGAAGGCAATTTGAGCAAAGCGTAGCGAGGCCTTTTATCCGCTGTTATACGCCCCGAAAGGTAAGTTGCGAGGCACCGCAGAGTCGTGGACGAAGGGCGCCTAAAATTTTATGATTTCCATAAACCATGAATATTGCAGTATTCTCTTGCCTGTATTAATTCTTCCATCTGCAATTATCTCTATCCATTTAATGTAATGCTTATAATTTTTTATGACAAAGCCACCAGTCATAACATTCAATTTCTCCTTTCTTTGCCTGTTTTAATCTCTCTTCGGCTGTTTTTACATCTGTAGCTGGCGGTATTATCACATGGTCTTTTACAAGTTCATTTTCAGGCCAGTTAGCGGGCATAGCAACCTTGTTCTTATCTGCAATTTGCAATGCTTCTACTATTCGTACAATCTCATCCATGTTTCTTCCCAATTCCTGCGGGTAATAAAGAATGACCCGTATCTTTGCTTTATCATCAACAACAAAAACAGCTCTCACCGTATTCGTTCCTTTTCCCGGGTGGATTAGTCCAAGAGTTTCTGCAACACTACCAGTATCGGCGATTATAGGAAACTGAATCTCAACGCCAAGTTTTTCCTTTATCCATTCTTCCCACTTTATGTGAGCAAAAACTTGATCGACACTCAAACCTATAAGCTCGCAATTCAGTGTCCTGAACTTGTCGTATCTTTTCTGAAAGGCAACAAACTCCGTTGTGCAAACTGGAGTAAAGTCTGCAGGATGGCTGAAAAGAACAAACCACTTACCTGTAAACTCATTGGGCAGTTTCATTACTCCATGCGTCGTCTGTACCTTCATTTCTGGGAAGTCATCTCCCAGAAGCGGCATACTTTTGTCTTCTTTTGTTATTTCCATATTTTTCACCCCCTTATCATTTAATAATATACTTAAGCTTTTAAATTTTATCAATTGGGCGCCCTTTTAATCGTTGTTAGCAGACCTGAACGAAGTGAGGGCAAGGATTTACAAAGTAAATCCGGAGAGTCTGCCGCTAAACTCAAATTATTTGACCCCAAAATGTTACTTCTAAAATATCAAAATCATTTTTTGTCTCTATTATCTGATGTTTAAAGGTTCTTGTCCCAAATCTTTTCGTAATCTTATTGACGTCTGGTTAACAAGTGCCCTTGTAGGAACTATATATGCGATCCAACCATCTTCATCTGCAAATTGATTTAATGCTTGTAATATCCTAAATTCTGCGATAAAGGTTTTTCCACTTGAAGTCGGTAGATTTACCATAATGGCTTTGTGAGCTGGGTCAAGTAATCCCTTCTCTAGAATTGCATTCCTCTGGGGATAGAGGAGTTCGAGAATTGGTTTATCGGGATTTTGTTATTATTTCAATAAACTTAGTAATTCTCGTGTTAACTTTCTTAGCAACCATCCATACAGAATTGAGTATCATTTTCTCGAAAGTGGTTTGAAGCATATGTAATATTAGATTTAATTCTATATTGCCGCCCGAGTTCCGCATATTTTATCGCCTTATCAAAACGAAATTGTAATTGCTCTGAAACATCATTCGGTAAACCACTATTCTGAAATTGGCCAACAAGTTCAACTGTTTTTGCGAGATGATACATTGAAGCTAACTCTAATGCGGAAGTACACTTCTGTTCATCTGGCTCTTTTTCTAAAAATTCTTTCTCATATAATCTTCCTCAAAGGAATATCCGTAGTAACCTCGGTAATCAGCTGTATTGGATTCATAGCATATTTTGTAACTCAAAAGAATACACCTCACCTTTTTTCTGTTCTCCACAGATGTATGAACCAAAAATACCTGTTGTTTTGACTTTATATTTATCTCCAATAACTGGCATACTTTTTCTGATTGTAGCTATAATTCTATCAACTTCACTCATCCCACCAGCACCTCTTTTAGTTTTTCAATCTTTTGTCTTGCTTCTTCTTCAGGTGTCATATCGATACACTGATACAAGTTGTACTCAGCAGCAATCGGATAATTTTAAATTAACAAGTATATATAAACTTCGAATATCTTTTTATCTGAAATGTGATTGAGAAAATTTTACTTTTATAATTCTAACCAATTTAATGTTGTTTAACCTAAAATAAAATATATCAAACCTCAAAAACACAACCATAGGTGGTATGGTGAACCAGATGTTCAGAAAGATGCTGCTGCTTGCACTAATCCTGATTTTTCTGATTAATCCATCTTCTGCTATCAGAGAAGAATGGAATAAAACATTCGGAGGTTCAAAATTCGATTATGCATATTCTGTCAGAATGACATCGGATGGTGGCTATATCATCGCTGGTGTAACAAATTCGTATTCAGAGAGTGAGGATGCGTGGCTTTTGAAAATAGATGCAAATGGTAATGAAGAATGGAATAAAACGTTCGGCGGGGTGAAAGAGGATGCGTTCTACTCAGTAATGCAGACATCTGACGGTTACATTGCAGCGGGTCATTCAAAGTCGTATGGTAATGAAAAGGACATCTGGCTCCTGAAAACAGATTTAAACGGCAGCGAGGAGTGGAATATGACAGTACCCGGGCTGAAAATCGACATTGTCAGGGCGATTCTCAACACATCTGAAAACAGATACCTTGTTGCATCTGAGGTAAATTACCTGAGGTTCAGTGATATTTTTCTTGTTGAAATATATGAAAATGGCAGCGTCAGGTGGAATTTAACTATTGGTGGCAAGCTGGGAGACCACGCACGCTCAATTTCTTCTGTAAAGGATGGATACATAATTACAGGGGACAGATGGGATTATATTGCAGATGAACATTATGCATGGCTCCTGAAAACAGATTTAAACGGCAACGAGGAATGGAACAGAACATACGGAGGTTCAAAACTGGATGTTTTCTCTGCAGTAAAGGAAACATCAGACGGGGGTTACATTATTGTTGGCTTCACAGATTCCTACGGGAAGGGAAGAGAAGATGTATGGCTCCTGAAAACAGATTTAAACGGCAACGAAGAGTGGAATACGACACTTGGTGGTCTGCTTGAGGATGCAGCATTCTCTGTTGAGGAAACCCCGGATGGGGGTTACATAGTCGCTGGCTTCACAAACTCTCTCGGACATCGTATTTTCCCGGACGCTTGGCTGATAAAACTGTATCCTGTTGGAACTGAAGAGATAGAAGAAGTCAACACACTCACTGAGAACAAGACAGCTGAAAAAAGTGAAAATGAGATGCAGAATCCCGGTTTTGAAATAATACTCTCTATCTCAGGAATTGTCACTGGATTATATCTATATAAGTATTATTTTAAGGGAAGGAAGAAGGTCTAATTTGACTGCTAAAAAGCCTCAAAACCTGCCTTCAGAGCCTTGACATTCATTTTATGCAATTTTTCAGGTAACACCAGCTTTACAGCATTCTCTAAATATTCAAATGTAAATGGCAATTTCACAACCTTTGATAGGGCTCCAATCATAACAACATTTGTTGCTTGAGGTTTTGCAACATTCTCGGCTATTGCTGTCGCATCAAAAGAATGGACTTTGCATCCGATACCTTCAAGAATTTCAGTTATTTTAGCAATTGAAGGATACTCTGCATTTCCTATTGATACTGATAGAGGTACAATCTTCCTTGTGTTCAACACAATTGTGGTTTTTTCACTGACATATTTTGAATACCTGAGCGCCTCCACTGGCTCAAGGCTGACCATAACATCAGCACCTCCAACAGGTATGAGGGGCGAATAAACATCACCCATCCTGATATGAACCTCAACGCTTCCCCCTCTCTGAGCCATTCCATGCGTTTCTGCCCCCATTACGTTAATGTCAGCGTTAACTGCTGCTCTACCAAGTATTGCGGCTGAGGTGAGAATTCCCTGACCTCCAACACCCGTGAGCAAAATATCCAGCTTCTCACCATCAGTTAGCATGCCATCACCTGAATTTAATAGCCTTTTCCGGGCATATTCTGTTGCAGACTCCGCCCCTAACCCAGCATATTTCCTGCTGGCAAATTTTTATCGCTTTCTCCGGACAGATTTTACTGCAGACCCCACAACCAACACACATGTTCTCATTTATAGCTACTTTATCTTCTTTCATGAAAATAGCAGGGCATGTAAATGATGTCATACATTCCATACAGAGGTTGCAGTCGTCCGTAACAGTATAAACAGGTACTTTTTCTCCTGTCTTCCTTCTCTGTCTTACCCAGATGAGTGAACAGGGCATTCTCGAAATTATGACCGCCACACCACCATATTCCAGGGCTTTTCTCAGTGTCTTTTCCATCTTCCCTATATCATAGGGGTTTACTACTTCCACGAATTCAACCCCAATACCCTTTACAATATCTTCGATACTCACAGCCCTCCCCTTCAGACCACATGGTCTTAAGCCTGTACCCGGATGTGGCTGATGACCTGTCATTCCGGTCGTGTTGTTATCAAGAATGATCAGAACAAAGTTTGCGTTGTTATAGACTGCATCAATCAGCGCTGGAATTCCAGCATGCAGGAATGTTGAATCTCCTATTGTTGCAATGATCTCCCCATCAACAGCGTAACTCAATCCATTGGCAACTCCGACACTTGCACCCATGCAGATACAGGTCTCAACAGCCTCCAGAGGTTTTGTGGCAGCGAGTGTATAACACCCGATATCACTCGGCAATGCTGTGCCATTCTCCTTTGCTACCTTTTTGATTACATAATAACTGGCAATATGGGGGCACCCCGGGCAAAGGACAGGAGGTCTGGGAGGGGCAAGTTGAGCCATTTTCTCTCCTCTCTCAATAATCTGGGAATAATTTCTGCTCGCCGCAACTCCAGTAATTTTTGCAATTCCCTCTTCAACAATATGCGTTGTATATTCATAGTTTACAGGGAAGTAACCATTCATTTTCCCGAACACTTCAATATCTGTCAGGGCTTTGAGATGTAATTCAATAAACGGGTCGAGTTCTTCGACAATAGTCACCCTCTCAAGCCCCTCCAGGAATTCAAGAATGAGCTTCTCAGGAATAGGGTATGTTGACGATAACTTAAGGACGGGAATGTCCAGACTGAGGTTCTCCAGAGCCTCCTTAACATAGGCGTAGCTCAGACCGCTTGCTATAACTCCAGTAGTGCCTTTTCCGTTCTCTATCCAGTTAATATCGGATTTCGAGAAAAATTCCTGTATTTTAGCCAGCTTTTTCTGAAGAACCGTCTTCTGCACTCTTGCATTTATCGGTAGCAGTACATCAGTTTTAATACTGCTATTCCACTTCACTTTCTCAAACTTCTTTTCAGGAATCTTTCCGAGTTTGACCACACCTCTTGAGTGGTTGAGTCTTGTAACTGTCCTGAAGATTACAGGTAAGCCAAACTTCTCGGATATTTTAAAAGCCAGCTTAATGTATTCCTTGCCTTCATTCACATTTGAAGGCTCAATTACAGGTAACATTGCAAACTTTCCATACCAGCGGTTATCCTGTTCGTTCTGACTGCTGTGCATTCCGGGGTCGTCTGCAGAGACGAGAACAAAACCACCTCTTGCACCAACCTGCGCAAAACTCAGAAGAGCATCGGATGCAACATTCACACCGACATGTTTCATTATTGCCATGCCCCTCTTGCCTGCGAGGGATGCGCCGATTGCCACCTCAAAAGCAACCTTCTCATTTGTTGAATATTCTATAAAATATTCCATTTTATCTTTAAGGGATGTACATACCATCGCGAGAGTATCGGCTATTTCAGACGAGGGTGTGCCGGGATATGTTGCTGCCACATCTATCCCAGCTTCAATTGCCCCTCTGGCTATAGCCTCATTTCCAAGAAGAAAAACTTTTTTTCCTTCTGCATCCATAATGACATCTTTTACCATATTTTCACTCGAATGAAGCATTTAAAATATTTATGGGATTCTTTAGTACTTATCTAATCCGAAAGAATTAAATAATCAATACTCTTATTATTACAATAATGAGAGAAGCTGAAATTAAGAAATTAGCTCTGAATCTGGACGAAATTATTGAGAAATGTGAAGAAGAGGAACCTGAAGAGAGGGTTGCAGAATTTCTCATGTCAATCGGGCTCATAGAAAAAAGGGAAGGAATTTATAGGCTAACAGATAGGGGTGAGCGATTTCTCAAGCTTCCTGTGGAGTAAGCTCAATTCATTCAAACACATTCCTGATGTCAGGATGCAACCTCTCTCCAATCTTCTTGATTGCCTTTTTTGAGGATTGTAATTTCGCATGTTTTTCTTCAAACTCTCTTCTGGAGCAAAGTTTTTCTGAATTCTCAGATTCCTTACCAATTCCCGTGTATTCAGCAGATAACAGTCAAGGAGTAAAGTTTCCCGATGGATAAAATGGAAGTTATAAAAAAAAGTTTAAATTCAAGTTACCCGTTGTCTAATCCATGTATATTAATACGTATCTTGACAGAATTGGGGATTTCATAAACCTCTGTATGAAATTTGCAAAAACCGGGGAAGGATATGAGGAGATTGAGACATTATCTGACCAGTTGAGGGACCCGGGTATAATAGAGGATATGTTTCTAAGAGATGTCAGGAAAATCATGACCAAGCTTGATGATAAAAAAATTACCAGAGATAATGCGATTGATAGCTTCGATAAACTCAGGGTTTACGTACTCACTCAACTTGAGAAGCATTATGACCTGATAAATGAGCTTCTCCATGATACTGAGGAGAAGGTTGAAGTAGATGTTTCGTTTACGAAAGATGGGCGTGAATTCCCGCAAAGTCTGAAAAAAGACATAATGAAGGTAATCGATGACGCGGATAGAGAAGTGAGGGAGAAGAACTGAAACTACAAAAACTTTGACTTTATAGATTCAATTTTATCAATGATTTTATCTTCGTCAAATTCGACTTCCCCGTTGTTCACAATTATCCTGCCATTAACAAGCGTGTGCGTCACTTCGCATCCATAACTTCCATATACAATGCAGTTCAATGGATCATAAACTGGAGTGAAATTGATACTTCTTTTGTTGAGCAGGATAATGTCTGCGAGCATGTTCTCCTGAATTGAGCCACCCTTAACTCCGTATGCCAGGAATCCATTTTCTGTAGCCATGCGAAGAACATCCCTTCCACTGATTATATCGGCTTTCTCCGTTATCATTTTCTGCAGGAGAGATGCAATTTTTATCTCTTCGAACATATTATATGTGTTGTTTGAGGCTGCCCCGTCTGTGCCAATGCAGACATTTATACCATAAGAGCTCATCTTTGCAATCCTCGAAATTCCGGATGCGAGTTTCAGATTGCTGACTGGGCAATGAACTACACTCACCTTACTTTCTTTCAAAATTTTCATCTCCATTTCATCAAGCCAGTTTCCGTGAGCGATAATCACTCTGGATGAAAGGAATCCCAGCTTATCAAGAAGCTCAACAGGAGGGAAACCATATTTATCCTTTATTTCCTGAACTTCCTTTTTAGTCTCAGATAGATGGATATGAATCAGTGTATCGAACTCTTCAGCTTTCGCCTTAACCCTCATTAAAAACTCTGGAGTACAGGTAAACAGTGAATGGGGACCAACGATAGCTTTAATTCTCCCATATTTTCCATCCCATTTCCTTACGAATTCAGTACTTGCTTTCAAGAGTCTTTCTGCTTTCTCTTTATCTCCTCGATCCATCATCCCATTGCACAGAACTGCTCGAATTCCTGTTTCGCCTACCGCTCTAGCAACTTCATCCATGTAAAAATAGTGGTCAGAGAATGCAACAGTGCCGGATTTTATCATTTCAAGTATCCCAAGCATCGATCCCCAGTAAACATCCCTAGATGTGAGTTTCCTTTCCACATTCCAGATTCTATCAAGCCAGTCATTGAGCATTAAATCCTCTGCATATCCTCTGAAGAGCGTCATGGCAAGGTGAGTATGAGCATTAAACAATCCGGGCAAGACAAATTTATTTTCTGCATTGATATTATAATCGCCTTCTATATTCTTTTTTCCAACATAAGCAATTCTATTCCCCTCTATTCCTATATTGGTCTTAACAAAATCTCCATTTATAAAACAGAGTCCATCCTTTATTGTAATATCATACATTAATAAGAAACCTGTCAATAATTATAAAATCCTTCCTGTTCCGATTTTTGAGAAACGCTGGAAACAATCTAATTCCTCAATCAATTAATGTATGTAATCGTTTCATTGGGCTATACTGGGTTGTTGAGTATTGTAAGAGATGGAGCCTATGTTGAAAACATAGTGGTAAACAAGCGTTTGACAGTAAAGTCAGAAAATGGCTTTGTCAACTGACATTGCCATTAACGCCAACCAATGCAGAATTACTGATAATCTGTGCTTGAACAACAGTATTGGAATTAGCCTTTATGAGTCAAGCAACAACATAATAAAAAACAACAACATCACTGACAACTTTTTCGGAATAAGGCTCTACAATTCAAATAACAACTTAATCTATCTGAATAACTTCATTAACAGCAAGAATGTGTATTCTTTTGCATCAACAAATATGTGGAACTCACCGGGGAAGATAACCTATCAATACAGTGATAAAATCTTCACCAACTACCTTGGAAATTATTGGAACGATTATAACGAAGATAAACTTTCGTTCGATCCAGGTGGAGATTTACCACCTTACGATATGCCAACAGATGATTATTTAGTTGAGAATGGTGTTGGAGATACTCCTTATACAACAACAGATTCAGATAAGGATTACTATCCGCTCATGAAGCCTTTTGAGAACTATTTTGTACTTGAGGAAAAACGTAAATTTGATCCTGCGATTGATGGTTTCAGTTTCACCAACAGTGATTTTGGCAGATGGGCAAGAGAGAATGGTCTGTGTACAGACATTTCTATTGAAGACATTATAGGACATTACAATGCAAATCCCCTGCCGTTCAAAGTTCCTACTTTATTTTACTGGTTTTTATACCTGTCCGGGAAAAAGTCTCATGAAGGGGGTCACTGCTATGGTATGGCTGCTGCATCTCTGGATTATTACCTTCATCCCGAGAAAATCCCTAATGGAAAAAAAGTCTCAGAGCTCAGCAAGGAAGAAGCTGCTGAAGATATAGAATACTGGCAGACTCACTGGATATTTGATATTGATACGGTAACAAAAGGTCTTCAGCTTACTCTTGGGTTTGTTTCTCTAAAAGATGAATATCAAGCAGCAAAAAGATCTATTGATGAAGGCAAACCTGTTATACTGGCGATGTTTCATGGCATGGTCAGACATGGTTCGTTTTGGACTCCAGTATACCACAATGTAGTAGAGTATAACTATAAAGAAACGGATGAAAAGATAGAAGGCTATATCTACGATTCAAATTACAGGCTTGAAGAGAGAGTAATCAACAAAACTTGGAAGAATGGAGAACTTAAAATGAATTATACATCAGCTGGGTATGATTTCAAGAGTTTTGTATCTCTGGGAAGTGCGGTTGACTATTCAATATGGGATAATATGCTCTACATACTTGTCCGATGTCCTGTGGAGTTACATGTTTATGACTCTCAAGGAAACCACATAGGGTTGACACCTGAGGGAGTCGAGACAGGATTTCCCGCATTGTACATCCACGATGAAGAGGGAGAATTGGCATTAATACCGGGACATGAGGGCAATTATACCATAGAGATAGTGGGAACAGGTGAAGGAACATACAATCTGTCTATAGCAGCGGTCTTCGATGGAACTATTGTCGTGGAGAAGAATATTTCGGGGAAGGTTTTTCCGGATGCAACTTACAATTATAAAATATCCATTTCTCCGGCAGAGATAGTGGTTGAAGAAACAACTGATACAGCCCAAACAACACCAGTACCCGAGTTCACAACAATTCTTATTCCCGTGCTGATTATATTTGGATTATTTCAGCTTATGAGGTGGGCATAAGGCAATTTGATTAACTTATTTTTATTTTTTTTGCTTTATATCTACTCCAAACTCCAGATATTGTACACGAAATAATATAGAGTCCTGTTACGTCTAAGAGATATAGGAAAAATCCCAATAAACCTGAAGGTAGTATATCGGCCATAGTTGGTATATTAGATATCAGAGGCCAAAATAATAGATATAAACAAAATATTACAGGCGAGAATAATTGGAGTAACTTTATAGATGGAAGTTCCTCTAGAGGTTGATCACCAACACCGCCCGCACCTAAAACAAACCCAATAAAAAATAATACCACCAAAAACCAAAAGCAAATACAGTACAGGGCGAAGAGGACTCTAATCTTCCTCTTATCGGGTTTTAAAAACTTAGCCAAAAACTCTTTATTTAACATTAGTTAGTAATTTGTAATTTCAACTTTAAAAAAATAACGATTTAATCCGTGTACCGGGTATATCGATATAAGCTGAATTTCAAATGATGCTTGGCTTGGCAATAATTCCCAATCCTCCACTAGGAAAATACAGCATAACTATTTACGGTAAAGAATCTGCTAATTACACTCTACAAACAGTCTGGTGGAATAACGGCTCCTTGGTGGATAAATCAATGGTAAACGATAGCATTGAAGAAGGAGAGATTAAAACAATTGAAAATGTCATTGGGACTTCAACTACTCCGACACCAATACCTGAGTTTACACCGATAGATTTCTCTTGTGTAATTGGATTGTTGCTAATTGTTATAGGATTTAGTAAGAGGAGGTTGAATTGATATGCCAGTAAAAGAATTCTTAAAACCTGACAGGAGAAAGTTAGGAGTTGCAATTGCCATATCTCTAATTTTCCACAATATTTTATTTTTAAAAAGTTATCTGAGTTGCGCACTGGATAAACAATGCCATATATATGTGTTATTTAATTCGATTCTTCTCGGGGAGTTGTACAGTATATTATTAAGTTTCATCATTTATCCCTTCGCATGCTCAATTGTAGCGATTTACAGCTCAAGAAAAGATTTATCTCGATTGAAGAATAAGAGACTTGTAATCATTGGATTAATCTTTTTCAATCCATTAGTGATTCCTTGGTTAGTTGCAGCAATTTTAGTGCTCTTATTAAGAGTCGAATGGCTTTTAAATCCCTGAAGCTAGAGGGTATTATTTTGCAACTTTCTAAAAGATACAAACATAAACTCATGGAATTCAAAATAAAAGTTATCGTGAATGTATTGGAATATAGAAAGGACAAGTACTCATTACAGAAGAGGTTGATGGAGTGCCTATGATACTGAAGTTAGATTGTATGTCTGTTAAAGGATTCTTAAAACCAGAAAGAAAGAAGATAGGAATAGCAATTGCAGTGTCCATTCTTTACTTTATTTTTTACGCTGTATATCGATACATCGAATGCATTTATTTTATACCCAACTGCTTCTTCATTTATGAGTATTTTCAGACATACATACTATCGCTCCTGTTGAGTTTGACTTTAACCCCGCTCTACTATCCATTCGCCTGCTCCATAGTTGTTCTGTGGGATTACAGGACGGGAAAGATATCCGGTCTTAGGGTGCTTACAAAATTACCAACAAAATACCAATTCTAACATCTCAATACTCTAAATAACAAACCCATATAACTCCCTACAAAAAGATACATAGCCAA
>MTMJ01000060.1 GCA_002010045.1 Archaeoglobus sp. JdFR-22
AAGGCAGAAGAGAGAAGACAGGAAGGAGATGGCTTTGTTTGCTGTTGGCTTGTGGCACAACATATTTGCTGTCAGGGTGAAGTAATTATGTCCCAATGCCCTGTCATTAAGAAAATTTAAGTTCTTTAAGTTCGTTGGTTTAATGTGCAACCTCCTGAAGACAAAAAAATGGATCTCACAGAGCATCTCGGTGAACTCAAATCAAGAGTTATGAGAATCTCCATTTTTATACTTGCAGGGATTGCAGTAACGTTTCAATTCTCCGGGAAACTTATCAGAGAAATCTGGAAAAATATTTTCTCACAGGAGATGGACATGGTAATTTTTTCCCCGACCGAGATGTTCATGGCACAGATTGTATTCTCATTCGTTCTTATAATTTTTATCGGCTACCCTTATATTGTTTATGAACTCTACAATTTCGCAAAACCGGGTTTGTATGAGCATGAAAGGGCATTTGTGAAAATGTTCATGCCTTTCTCATACATTCTTTTTCTCATAGGGACAGGTCTTGCATACTATGTTGTAATTCCAAGAATTTACAGCCTTGCAACCATTACCTACTTCGGTGCCGAACCTTTTCTCTCCGTGAAGGGAACTCTCTACGGCATGTACAAAATCTTTCTTGCTTTTGGCCTCTCCTTTCAGATTCCTGTCCTTGCAGTGATTGCTGTAAAGATCGATCTGATAAGTTCCGACTGGTTGAGGGGTAAGAGACTGTTCATCTACATAGCAGTGTTCATACTCGCAACCAACATCACCTTTGATATTTCAGGCTTCAGCCAGTTAATCATACTCGGGCTGGTCGTCATCATGTACGAGCTCAGTATTTTACTGGCATCTTTAATGGAGAGGAGGGGAAAGAATGAAAAAGTGTCGGGAAATATTTATAGCAGAACATTAAAGAACGACTAAGGTGCAAGCTGATGCTGATAGTAATTTCTGGAGCGGGTGAGGTTGGATACAACGTTGCAAGGGATTTATCCCACAATTACGAAGTAATAGTTATCGAAAAGGACGAGAAAAGAGCGAATGAAATAAGAAAACTCAATGTTGAAGTTGTTCTTGGCAATGCTGCCAACTTAAAAGTTTTAAGAAAAGCTAAAATCGACAAAGCCGATGTTTTTCTTGCGGTAACAGGACAGGATGAGGTAAACCTTCTATCAGGGATAGCGGCAAAAAATCTGGGTGCAAAGAAAACAATTGTAAGAGTCGGGGACCCGGAATACGTTGATAAGCCTGTTGTAAAGAATCATTTTATGGGTTACGACCTCGTCATCTGTCCGCAGCTTGCACTTGCCAACGCAATAGCAAATCTTGTTACAACGCCCGGGGCGGTTGAATTTGTTTCATTCAGTGGCGGGAAAATAGACATGATTGAGATGGTCGTTACTGAAGACTCTGCAATAACGGGAAAAAAAGTGCATGAAATTGACCTGCCTGAAAACATTATTCTCACAGCTATTTACCGTAATGGAGACCTTGTTGTACCGAGAGGAGATACAGAAATTATTGAAGGCGATAAAATCGCAATTCTCGGGAAATCTGAGAGTATGGCAGGTGTTAAAGATATATTCGGCAATCCTCTTGTCAGAAATGTTTTCATTGTTGGAGGTGGGATTGTAGGGAGTTATGTTGCAAGAATACTCGATAAAAGCAATCTCAACATCAAGCTTATAGACTCCAATCCAGAGCTTTGCGAGGAGCTATGTGGACATCTGAAGAGGACAAGAGTCATCATCGGCGATGCTACAGACCTCGAATTCCTTGTGGAGGAGGAAGTCGGAAAATCCGATGTTGTTATTGCGACAACTGATAGTGATGGAAAAAATCTGTTAATTTCGCTCCTCTCCAAAAATCTCGGTGCGAAAAAAACAATATCAAGGGTTGAAAAGGTGCCGTATGCCAGACTCTTTGAGAAAGTTGGGGTTGATGCTGCTCTCTCACCGAGAAGTATTGCATATGCCGAGGTTATGAAACTTCTCAGAATGATGAGAGTTGAGACTATTGCAGAAGTTGAAAAAGGAGAAGCAGCTGTTCTTGAAATTGAGATCAAGAGTAAAAAGTTCTCAAAGAAAAAAATTAAGGATATCAAGCTGCCCAGAAATGCAATCATAGGAGGTATTTTGAGAGCAGGAGATTGTTTAATTCCAAAAGGAGAAACTGAGCTCAGATTATGGGATAAACTCCTTGTTTTCACCACATGGGATGAAATTGAGGAGGTTGAGAGTGCTCTCTCCTGATTGTGCAATTGTTAACTCCTTCAGTGGAAGGTAATAAAAATGAACATCAGACTTGTTCTGAACTTTCTTGGCAGAATATTGATTTATTACTCGGGAATTCTCGCCATTCCTTTCTTCATTGCCATTTATTTTAAAGACCCCCATCTTCCTTTTGTTATTCCAATGGTTCTTTCAATAATTATCGGTATTATCTTCATCTTTCTGAAACCAGAGAGTGATGTATTCAGATATAAAGAGGGGCTTGCGATAGTTGGTCTTGGATGGATTCTCATATCGTTTATAGGCTCATTCCCATTCATTTTTACAGGTGTACATCCTGTTGATGCTTTCTTTGAGTCAATGAGCGGTTTCACGACTACCGGTGCCACCATATTTGATGACGTTGAAACTCTGTCAAAATCAATCATTTTCTGGAGGGCTTTTACCCAGTGGCTCGGTGGAATGGGTATAATCGCACTCTTCGTTGCTGTTTTTCCTGCAATGGCGGCGAGAAGCGAGACATTATTCCACGCAGAATATCCGGGTGTTACGCTCGAGAAGCTGAAACCGAGACTCGAGGATACGGCGTTGATTCTTTACAGCATATACCTTTTCTACACATTGCTTGAGGTTGTTATTCTCTATTTTCTTGGCGTTCCAGCTGGTGATGCTTTCCTCCACGCTCTGACAACTCTTCCTACTGGAGGCTTCTCAAGTCATACAGATAGCATAGCATATTTTAACAATCCTCTTGTTGAGGCTGTTATTGTTCTTTTCATGATTGCGGCAGGAACTAATTTTGCCCTCCATTATTATCTGCTTAGAATGGGACGACTTCCATACCGAGACCCGGAATTCAGAGTTTATATCACAGTGCTGGCTGCAGGCTCAATTTTAATTGTACTTCTCAATATGAGTGCTTTTGGTCTATTTGACTCAGTCAGATATTCTGTTTTTCAGGTCGTCTCAATTGCAACCACCACAGGCTACACAACGAGCGATTTTGACATGTGGAACAGCGGTGCAAAGGTAATACTTCTGACACTCATGTTCATCGGTGGAAGTTCTGGTTCAACTGCTGGCGGAATCAAAATTCTGAGGCTATATCTTCTCATAAGGTATGCAATCCTTCAGATAATGAAGGTAGCGGAACCGAGAACAGCCAGAACGGTAAAATATGGAGAGAATGTAATAAAAAAAGACATTCTTGATGAAACCGCAGCCTTCTTCGTTCTCTTTATCCTGATATTTGCAGCCTCAATAATCTTTGTTTCTCTGTCAGGTTTCGACTTTCTCACAACAATATCATCTGTTGCAGCATGTCTCGGAAATGTTGGTCCTGCAATGGGTTTAGCCGGCGCATCTGAGAGTTATTCATTCTTTCCATACCATGTGAAGTTCATTTTGGCTCTCAACATGTGGATCGGGAGACTGGAGATTTTCACAGTCCTTGCTTTATTCATTCCTCAGTTCTGGATGAGAAAATGGTAGCATTCATCTACTTTTTATGCCCCAAATTTTTTGGCTCTATCAATCAAATCAAGAGAGATATTCAGTAAGTCTATGCCTCTTATCCTGCACAGACCTCCTCTGTAAGCTTCAAATTCGGAGAAATTATTGACCGAATCAACCCTCACATCCTTATAGACCACTGCGACTGGAACGGGGTCTGCGGTGTGTTCCTGGGCGGTAACAGGTGTGGAATGGTCTGCAGTCAATATCAGAAGGTTATCTGAGAAGTTAAGATTTAAGATTCTCTCAAGGAAAGAATCAAGTTTCTCAATATACTTCTTTTTCCCTTCAAAGTCCCCATCATGCCCGAATTCATCTGGGGCTTTGAAGTGGAGCAGGACGAAGTCGTGTGTTTTCAGAGCTTTAATTGCGGCATCCACCTTGGCATTAATATCCGTATCTTTTCCGCCTGTTGCTCCTTCAGGCGTGATAACATCTCCCTTAAGAAATTTCCCTATACCCTTAATCAGTGTTGTTCCGGATATAACAGCGAGTTTCATCCCGAATTTTTCCTCAAATGGAGGTATGTGTGGAACGACCCCTGCACCCCTGAGCAGAATCGCATTCCCTTTGAGTAAACCTTTTTTCTCCCTCTCCAGATTATAGGGGTGTTTATCGAGAACCTCATGAGTCTGTTCCATGAAGGAATTGATTATCTCGGCTGTCAATCTTCCTTCTTCACTCAGAGGTTTACATTTTTTGACCTTCTTACCGATCTCTTTCGGGTCTGTGTCAGTTATTTTGTCGGAGAGCCCCTCACCTCTGAAAACAAGCGCACCGCGGTGTCCACTACCTCTCCTGAAAATAAAATCAACATCAAGATGGACATTTTCATTTATCGCATTCACAAGCTCATCTGTGTCAGAGATTCTTCCAGCTCTCCTGTCTTTCACAGTCTTATCAAAAATGCTACCTTCACCGTCAACAGTGCCAAAATTAATTCTGAATGCCACATCTCCCGGTTGGATTTCTATTCCTGCTCCAGCAGCCTCTATGGGTCCCCTTCCGGAATAGTATTCGTAAGGGTCGTAACCGAGCAGTGCAAGATGTCCTGTGTCGCTTCCAGGTCTTATACCCGGTGCAATGGTATCCATTATGCCATTTATTCCAGCTTCAGCGATCCTATCCATGTTCGGTGTATGGGCAGAGCTCAAAGGTGTAACACCGTTCACGGGTCTGTCGGGTACGCCATCAATAATTACCATTAAAATTTTTTTCGTCATAAAAGTGCCTCGGTTATTATCGCTTTTAAAATTATTGGAATCATCAGAAAAACTTAATTCACACTTGTATTCTTTTTTTCATGCTGATTTTCATAGGTATGGGGCTCTGGGATGAGAAGGATATCTCAGTAAAAGGGTTTGAATATGCTAAGAAGGCAGATGAGGTTTATATCGAGTTCTATACATCCAGAATGATGGGAACAGATTTAGAAAGAATTGAGAATCTCATTGGAAGAAGAATTACAGTTCTTGAGAGAAGCGACCTTGAGGAAAACAGTAAAAAACTGATTGAAAAAGCTATTTCAGGAGACATCGCTGTTCTGGTTCCGGGAGACCCGATGATTGCCACGACTCATTCTGTTATAAACCTTGAAGCAAGACTCAGGGGAGTTAAAGTGAAAATAATACACAATGCGAGCATATTTACTGCAATCTGCGGCCTCACAGGTTTACATAATTATCGATTTGGAAAATCAGTATCAATCAGCTATCCACATGGAAATACTGTATCAAAATCCCCTTTGAACGTTATTCAGGAGAACTGGAGTATAAACGCACATACTTTACTGTTTCTGGATTTACATCCTGAGCCTATGAGTATCAACGAGGCAATAGAAATATTGCTGCAGGCTGATGAAGAAAATATCCTAAACGGATGTTACTCTGTTGGTGTGGCAAGAGCTGGAAGCAGCAATCCAGTTATAAGATGTGATAGACTTGAGAACCTGAAAAAAATTGATTTCGGAAAACCGTTACATATTCTGATAATTCTCTCAAAGAAAATACATTTCACAGAGTACGATTGTCTGAAGGAATTTGCTGGTTCTCCAGAAGAACTTCGATACTTTGTCATCTGATACATTTATAATAATAATTATTATGTTTTAATATATACCGAAATCAATATATATTTTGAAAACATACTTTAAATTTAGTGTCTGAATAATTGGGGGTTGATAAATATTGTCGAAAATTTGAGAGAGATGACCCTCTATGTATCCGACAATATATGGGTTGAGGAAGATTGTGGAAAATCCGGCAGTAAGGGCAGTGATAAAGAAAATATCATCGCCCACAAAGATAGAGAGGTTGCTGGAAATTTACATTGGTATTGAGAAGCCAGAGGGTATAAAAGAGAGAGCCTATTCCGCTTTTATATCTAAGACAATCAGGAAAGCAGCTGAAATGTTCGATATAGATGAGGACACGTTAAAAGAGGGATTGGAGGACATCTGCTACAGGAAAGGAGTTGCAAATGTTCTGAGGAGTATATCCGAATTTGGAGTGACAATGCCCCAGAAACTGTATTCTCCATTTCTTGTAGTCTGGAATTTTACAAAGAAATGTAATTTGAAATGCAGGCACTGTTATGCAAATGCTGGCAAAGCGGAAGATGAACTGAGCCTTGAAGATAGACTGAATGTCATAGACCAGCTCAACGATGCAGGTGTTGTGGCAGTCTCATTCTCCGGCGGTGAACCGCTCAGTGACAGGGATTTCTGGAAGGTTGCAGAATATGCATCCGATAAAGGATTATATGTCAGTGTTGCCACAAATGGAACATTGATTGACAGAGAGACAGCGAAAAGATTGAAAGAGATTGATACGGGTTATGTTGAGATAAGCCTTGATGCACACACTCCAGCCATCCATGATAGTTTCAGAGGAGTTCATGGGGCGTTTAATAGAGCTTTAAGGGGAATAAATAACTGCGTGGAAGAGGGTTTGATTACTGGAATAGCCACTACAGCCACGAGACTGAATTTGTCAGAGATTCCCGGAATAATTGACCTTGCAGAAGAAGTTGGAGCGTATAGACTGATTGTATTTAATTTTATCCCGACTGGCAGAGGCAAGGATATCCAGAAACTTGATCTATCGGCAGAGGAAAGGGGCAAACTTCTTGAACTCCTGTATGATAAACTGGAGGAGGGGAGAGTCCAGGTTTTCTCAACATCCCCAACATATGCGGTTGTTGCTACCCAGAGGGTTGAAGAAGGAGCAGGAACAAAAATCACACCCACTCATTTTGCAGATGTGTGTATGCAGGGAAATAATGCACTGATGCTTGCAGATTTTATAGGGGGGTGTGGTGCTGGGAGACTTTACTGTGGTATGGAGCCGAATGGAGATATAACTCCATGCGTTTTCATTCCAATTGTCGTTGGAAATGTCAGAGATGGTTTTCTGAATGTCTGGCAGAAAAGTGAAGTCCTTGAAATGCTCAGAAACAGAGATTCTCCAGACTATGCCTGTGTTGACTGCAACTACAGGTATGTTTGCGGGGGTTGCAGGGCGAGAGCATATGGGTACTTCGATAATCTTCTTGCCCACGACCCGGGATGCCACATCAAAGACTGGCAGAAAATCAAAATCAGAAGAACAGTGGAAACATTTTAATCTCTTCTTAACTTTTTTTTATACGAAATGAAAGGAGCAGTTGGAAGAATTTATGGTCAGGCGAGCTCAACAGATTTCAGTTTTGTTGTGTTCGACCCGAGGGAAATAGGAAGAACAGATTACGTTAAAGTATGGAATGATGTGGATGGCTGGGTCGTTGCTCAGATTTATGATGTGAGAGCAACTGCAGATTTAAATGAAAGCGATGCATTACTCGGTAGAGATGCTGAAAAGGAAGTTTACCTCGCAAAGGCAATTGTCATAGGAAAAAGGGATGAAAATGGCCTTCTGAGAGTACCAAAAACACCCTTCGTTCCGGGTGAGAATGTCTTCAAAGCTGACAGCGAGATTATCACTTCTGCTTTAGGTCTTGAGAGTGAAGGGGCATATATTGGTATGCTGAAAGACAGCGATATCAGGGTCAATCTGAACATCAATTCGCTTGTTCAGAAACACTGCTGTATCCTTGCCAAAACAGGAAGCGGCAAGAGCTACACCTCTGGAGTTATAGTCGAGGAGTTGCTTGAGAGAGATGTGCCACTGTTCATAATTGACCCTCATGGCGAATACTCAACAATGGGTCATCCAAATGATAACCCGGAAGAAAATGAGAAGATGTCAATTTTCAAGGTTAAGCCAAAAGGTTACAGCAATAAAATAAGGCTTTATGTACCACCCAATTCGCCATTTGCAGACCGGGCAGATGGTATCTTACGACTCGATGGTTTAAACCTGACTGCGGAAGAAATTATTGAGCTTACCGGGATAACCAATCCAACCTCTCAGGCTTTGCTTTATCAGGCGATAAAGAATCTCAAGGGGCGAAACTACACTGTTGAGGACATTATTGCGGAGATAGAGGAAATCAAGCACAATGCAAAATGGGGTCTGCTTGGCCACCTTGAAAAAATACTGGAATCAGGACTGCTTGCAAAGGAATCAACACCTGTTCATGTTCTGCTGCAGAACGGTAAGGCTGTTGTTCTTGATATGAGGGGTGTACCACCTGAACATCAGGATTTGATAGTTTCGAGGTTATGTTCCTGTCTTTTTGAATTGAGAAAACAGGAAGAAGTTCCTGCTGGAATGATTGTCATTGAGGAAGCACATAATTTTATTCCCGAAAGGGGATTTGGAAGAGCAGTCTCAACCCATGTCCTCAGGACAATCGCAAGCGAAGGACGAAAGTTTGGACTTGGACTGATGGTCATCAGTCAGAGACCAGCCAGAATTGACAAGAATGTCATCAGCCAGTGCAACACCCAGATAATACTGAGGGTTACAAATCCAAATGATATCAACGCAATTAAAAAGGGAGTTGAAGGCCTGACAGCAGATACTGTGGAGGAGATAAAGAGATTGCCACCCGGGACAGCAATGATTGTCAGCCCGGAACTTGAAAGACCTGTCATCGTCAATGTCAGGGTTCGGAAGAGCAAACATGGTGGGGCTTCTGCAAACATCGTAAAACAGAAATCGAAGGGAAAGAAAAAGGGAAAACAGGAAAAAGAAGGTAGAGGGGAGAAAAAAAGTCTTTTAAGAAAAATGTTTGGTTAGTTGTAATAAAAGTGTAGTTATGAATTACCTCGTTACACTGCAGGGTGCGTGGATAGTCAGGAATGCAAAAAGTGTGGAAGATGCCATGAACATAGCTGTTGCTGAAGCTGGTAAAATGCTCAACAGGTTGAGCTTTGTGGATGTAAATGTGGGAGATGTTGAATGCCCTAAGTGTAACGAGCCGTTAAAGAGCGTTTTTCTTGTTGCAGGAACCGCTCTTGTCGGACTTGTCTTCGAAATAAAAGTATTCAATGCTGAAAGCAAGGAGCATGCTGCAAGAATTGCAAAATTTGAGATTGGAAAAAGATTGAAGAGAACTCCACTTGATGTTGTCGAAGTGAGAAAAATAAAGGAAGTGTAGTTATTTTCCTTGCATAAACCGAAAAAATTTTGAAAGCATCAATTCCGCAATGAATAATGTTAGCAAGAGTAAGCGACCTTACTAACTACCTTTACTGCCCCAGACTCTGTTATTACAGATTGAGGTTCAATGAGGATGTTGTCACCGAAATGCATGCTGCCAGAGATATCTACATCAGCAGAAGAATGAATATGGATGAGGGTTGGGCTTTTGAGAAATTTAAAAGCTATTTTGGAGATGAGAACGAAGAAATCTTCAATAAATCAGCTGAAAAGTTTATTTACAACCCGATTCTTGATAATCTGAAAGCTGTTGAGTGGGAATTACTGCTGAAATCGGAAAAATACAGGCTTAAAGGATCGATTGATGAGGTTGTCAGAACTGAAAGCAATTCAAAAATCCCCCTTGCCCTTTCACTAAGTGCACCGGAGAAAGAAATATGGTTCAAAGACAGGATAAGGCTAACTGCATATTGTATGCTGCTTGAAAGTTCCGAAGGATACATCTACCATTGCTTTGACGGCGAATTGAGAAAATATCAGATGGGGCGAAAAGAGAAGCGAGACGTTCTCAGGCTCGTAGAGAGAGTTTTAAAGATAAAAAACGGATTTATTCCCGAAAAAAAGTACGACAAAAAATGCAATAGCTGTTTCTTCAAAAAGAGATGCTTGAAAGAACCTTCAACCTTCGCATCAAAATTCTTCAAGAAAATTCGATAAATTCAAATATTTTTCGATTTGAGTATTTTGAGACAGCGTTTGCAATAATTGATGCTCTTGTTATCAAGCTGTTCGAGAGTCTCAGAGAACCTCATAACGCAATTATTGTTGCAGTGCTTCAATCCAAGTAGGTGACCAAGTTCGTGAAGAACTTCTTTAATTCCTCTGTTAATTACGTTTCCATCACCATCCAGCCTGTAAACTGAGACAACAGCAGACGTTCCATTTAACTCAGCATGACCAAAAACAAAAGAAGAATTCTTGCAGTATATGTCCACACTCGCAACCCCTATTGTCTTGGTGAAATTGTTTGAATCTGCAACATCTTTCAGAAATTCCATGAGAACTGTACTGTCATACTGCTTACGCTCAGGATTGAAAGATTTTACTGGAATCGGAAGGGAGTCAAGGTAGCTGAACTTAAAATCGAGAGGGAAATACCCTGGAATTTCAAAGAAAATCTGTTCTGCAATTCTCGTGCCTGCCAGAGGGACAATTGCAATCCTCATTCTAACCCTCTATTTCAACTCATCCCACTTCCTTCTCTTCATATATCTGTTCAGACCCATGCCCCCACCAATCAAAATAATCAGGATTGCAATAACAATCCCTGTAAGCTTGAAATCAATGGACGGCATCTTGAATCCTTCAGAAGTGGGGGTTGCAGTTGGTGTTGCAGTTGGTGTTGCGGTTGTAGCTGGTGTTTCTTCAACAGTGATTAAAACCCTTAATTCTTCAAATAAGGCATTTGCGGATTCTTCAGTTTCCTCAGCTCCACTGACAATAATTCTGGACTTAGCTTCCGAGTCAACATATTTCTGATCCTTTAAAAGGGCTTTAGCGACAGCAAATTCATCTATAAGACTATCGGTATCTTCTTGCAGCTCTCTGAAGACTGCTTTGTAATTGAGAAGTGTGCTCGTATTCACAACATCCATCCCCTGAATTTCATCCAGGTATAGTTCAATTTTGTCGAGGACAGCGGCAATTTCTTTCAATTTTTCATCTGCTTTGCTGTAGACATATTCGGCTTTTACTTTGTTTGCCTCTGTTTCAGCCTTTATTAGCCAATCAGATGCGTTTGTTAACTTACTATCCGCCTTCCTATACTCTCCATCACCGTAGAATCCTTCAGCAAGAGATATGTTGTTATTTGCGAGGTCGAGATAGTCGCTTAATATAGATGTGTCAGCCTTTCCGATGTACTCATCAAGAATTCCGGAGAGGTTGCTGTATTTATCATTCATGGCATCGATGCTACTCTGGAATTTACTGTAATCCACGACAGATACGACAACAGGTGGAAGCACATCCTCGTCCGCGTCCTGAACATCGAAATAAATAATCTTCAATTCATAAAGTCGTGATGATGGTGAGGGGACGGTACCCAGTATGGTGATATTTATGTTATCCAGCCCATCCTCGGTGTCAAGAACATCAACATCAAGATAATTCTTGCCAGGAGCGTTTTCCAGTACTCTTCCACCACCATTCTTGTAATAGAGCTTTCCTTTTATTGTTGCCTTATCGAGCTCTGTCCTGATAGTATATGTTCTGTCATCAGCTTCTTTCCTTGTCTCATCATCAATTGGCTCTACCTTATATGTGAGGTTCATTGCATATCCTTCTTCAACCACTTTATCAATGACAAATTTCCCGTTTTTAAGACTCGCTTTCTCTTCAACGTCATTTATTGCGACATATACATCCGGCTCCTTAAAATCACTTGCATTGAGCCTTTCCAGAGCATAAACGGGCTGCGTCAAAATTAGAACTAAGGCTATAATTAATAAAAATCTGAAACCCATCGCAACACCTCAGACAAGTGGTTCAATGTCCTCGTCAAATAAAGAGAGAGTTTTCTCCATCCTCATCCGTTCTGCATCCTCCACACCCTCTTTAGCGAGTGCTGCAAGCCTTTGCAACTCCTTAACCCTTTGTATTTCTATTACATTCGCAAGAACTACTAAAGCTGCAACATACTTGGTTCTCCGGGTTGGATAGTCTCCAGCTCTAACTTCAACACCAGAAATCTGCTCTTCAAGCCATAATTTAGCCTTCTCGAGACCTTTTCGATCCAGATGCTCAGGGGGACCAGCAACAAGAACAAGAGCACGCTCTGCACTCCTTATATTGCATGGCACAGTCAATCTTCCGAGTGCTGCTCTTCTAACAAGTGAAGCTATCTTCATCGACTTATCCTCTTCCATTATCTGCTTTTCTGCTTTCTTCTCTTTTTTAAGCCTTGCAAAAAGCTTATTCACCTGTTTCTTTTCTTTCTCAGCCAGAGTTGTGGCATATCCTATTGAACTGATGCCCCCTCCTCTCAAGGTGTTTATGACTTCAGAACTGTCGACAACCATCTCTCCAATCATGTCTTCCTCTACAGGCTCGCCTGCTCTCGTCAGAACAGTAAGCCTCCTGACGATCTCTTCATTAATCTTGTTAAACGACTCTTTAAGACTGAAACCCTCGAATTTCCATGCACCGTTATCCAGAAGTATGAGATTATCAATGTATTTCATGAGTGAAACCATGCTTCTTGCTGCATTTAGTGAATAAAGCTTTCCCTCTTCAGGAGCAGGTAAAATTCCTACTGTGTAAACGGGTTCAGAATACATCTCGGAGAGGTATTTTGCAAGAACAGGCGAACCACCACTGCCTGTTCCCCCGCCCAAACCTGTGACAATGAGGAAAGCATCCATTTCATGCGTTCCTTTCTCGTCAATAGCGTTAAGAATTGTCTCAATCTCTTCCTGAGCGACCTTTGCTCCGAGTTTGTTATCTGTTCCCACACCATGACCTTTTACAGTTGTTTGACCTATGAGAATGCGGTTCTCCATTGGAACGTGCTTCAAACCCATCAAATCAGTTCGAGCGGTATTTATGGCGAGAGATTTTAATTCAACATTACTACCCCTCATTTTTTCATTTTCTATGAATAAATCAAGAATCTTTCCACCTGCCTGACCGAATCCTATTACAAAAAATTTCATGCGTCAATTTTAGATGATTTTAATTTAAGCCTTTCCATTGATATAGCAATCATCTCTAAAAAACGTTGAGCCAATCAGTAAGGTTAATGTCGCTTGACTTCCGGGAGATGAGCAGATTCTGAATGCTATCTTCGTAGCCAGCAGAGTATACCGAACTCCAGGCTTGCGAAAAAACTCGGAGTCAATTTAAATGAAAAGGATGAAATTATTGTGGACAGAGAAATGAAAACTAATATTCCCGGGATTTTTGCTGCAGGCGATGTTGTTGACTCAGAGTTCAAGCAGGGGATAATTGCTGCTGCAGAAGGAGTTACGGCAGCTTACCATCAATTAAAAAATCTCATCCATTGAGTAGTTATTCCAGTCTCTTTTACCAGTCATAATTTCAAATTCTTGGGGAGTTAAAATGGGGGAGGAGAAAAGTTCCGCATCATCGTAGCTTATTCTCGGACAGGCAGTATTTACATAATAACCGTAGGGAAAATTGAGAAGTTTTGAAGGAGTAATCTCATCAACCATCAACAGGTCAACTTCTTTTCCCGCATCTCTTCCCTCTCTCTGTAACCTCTCAGCAAGCTTGAATCTCTTCTGTCCGGGTTTGCTGCTGACAATAATAGCTCCTTTTTTCTCAGAATACATTGCCTTTGCAAGCAAATTCATCCTCTTTCTCAAAAAATCTTCAACCGTAACCTCTCCAAATTCTCTGGAAAGTGGGCTATAGCGATATACCTTCTTTTTTGAATAAATTGACGCACCAACGGGATGGAAAAGTCCGTCACCAATAAAAAGTACAGCATCTGCACTACTGTTCCTTAAAACAGAGTAGTTGCAACCGAGAACCTGCCCCGGAAACTTTACCCTTTTTCCTCTGTTTAATTCGACGTCATAGCCATCGTCTTCAAGGATTCTTTTAACCTCGTTGAGTTTCCACGCATACTGTGCTGTGGCAATCAGAGCAATTCTTTTTTCCTCAATTTTGATATCTTCTATCTTAATTTCGAAATCAATAAAATATGGTGTGTAGATAACTCTACCAATCTTCAGAATGGCAGTGTGCCCGAAATGAATTAAAATGTCAACCTCGTTGAGCAGAGAAGTATCTATATCACATGCCCCGTAGCTGCCAGAGCCAGATAGTATCACCTGAAAGCCATCGTCTTCAACTCTTTTAATGATTTCATGGCTTTTGAACTTCAAGCCGTCTGGTAACTGTACTCCAACTCTTTTTGCTCCCCTCTCCTTAAGCTCGTTAATCAGTTCCTCAAAGTTGATTCTTTTCAGGATAGAATCATCTATTCCCATCTAAGATTATTTTCCTCTCAATTCTTGCTACCGTCTCTCTGATTGTCTGTACTGCATCTGGATTTGCAGAAACGCTATCAATTCCAAGCTTGACAAGCTTCTCTACAACATCAGGATAGCTTCCAGCCTGACCACAGATTGAGGTCTTAACTCCCTGTTCTCTGCAAATCTTGATAACTCTCTCAATAAGCTTCAGAACTGCTGGATGTGTCTCTCTGAATAAGTCTGCAACATTCTCATTATTTCTGTCCACAGCTATTGTGTACTGAGTCAGGTCATTCGTGCCGAACGATATGAAGGTTATACCTTCTTTGGTAATATCCTCGATGATGAGAGCAGCTGCCGGAGTTTCAACCATCACACCAAAGTCTATTTCGCCAACAGGCAAGCCCTCTTCAAGTAGGATCTGTTTAGCCCTCCTTACTTCCTCAGCTGTGGTAACCAGAGGCAGCATAATTCCCACATTTTTGAAACCCTCATCGACCAGCTTTTTAATTGCCCTCATTTCAGCTCTGAAATGCTCCTCCTCAACCAGGTCTCTCCTTATACCTCTGAATCCAAGCATCGGGTTTGCCTCAATTGGTTCATCCTCTCCACCCTCCATTGCTCTGAATTCATCTGTCGGAGCATCCAGTGTTCTTATCCAAACCACTCTTGGATAAAAAGCCTTCAAAACCTTTCTTATTTCATTTGCAAGGACTTCTATATATTTTTCTCCCTCACCGTCTTTTATGTACTTCATCGGGTGTTTCTCAAGCCCGAGAACCATGTGTTCAATTCTGAAGAGCCCTACTCCATCTGCACCGGTTGCTGCTACTTTTTCTGCCGCATCAGGTATTGAAATATTTACTTTTACTTCTGTTGCGGTTATTATGGGCGCTGAAGCCTGAATGACTTCTGCTTTCTTCTCTTCAACTTTCATTGCCCCAGCATAAACATTCCCTTTCTCGCCATCAACAGTAACGGTTATTCCTTCTTCCAGAACCTTTGTTCCTTCCCTTGTCCCAACAATAGCAGGTACGCCAAGCTCTCTGGAAACTATGGCGGCATGACAGGTCATACCCCCCTCGTCTGTAACGATTGCTGCTGCTTTTCTCATTGCTGGAACCATATCAGGAGATGTCATTGTTGTTACTAGAATATCGCCTTCCTCAACCTTTTCAATTTCTTTTTCTGACAAAACAATTTTTACCTTACCGATACCAATCCCCGGAGAAGCTCCGAGACCTTTTACCAGAATCTCTCCTTCACCGACTTCTTCCATATCAGTCTCCACCTTCTTGATTGTTGTTACAGGACGGGATTGAGTGATGTATGCTTTACCCTTTTCAAATGCCCACTCAATGTCCTGAGGTTTACCATAATGTTCCTCAATAACTTCGCCAAGTTTGACTATTTCCATCAACTCTTTGTCTGTCAAAACTCTTTCTTTCGATTTTTTCTTGCTGAGTTTAATTTTAACAGTTTCTCCATCTTTTCTGGCGAGCATGAACTTCTTTTCTGCGATATTTTCTTCAACAAGCTTTCTTTTAACCCTATCGAATATGTATGTATCAGGAGATACCATTCCACTTACAATTGCTTCTCCCAGGCCAAAAACGGCCTCGACAATGCACAGCTTATCACCCGTTACAGGATGAGATGTAAACATCACACCGCTCTTCTCACTGTTCACCATCCTCTGAACGACCACGGCAATACTCACATCCTCATGCTTAAAGCTGTGTCTCACTCTGTAGTATATAGCTCTGGGAGTGTAAAGACTGCTCCAGCATTTTCTTACTTTCTCAACAACCTCATCTCCTCCTGCAACATTCAGGAAAGTCTCCTGCTGCCCGGCAAAACTTGCCTCTGGCAAATCCTCAGCAGTTGCTGAACTCCTTATTGCCACATATACAGTTTCGCCCTCCTCCTCACATAATTTTTTATACGCGTTCTTTATCTCTTCCTCAATTTCCGGAAGAACTGCGAAAGATTCAATCAATTCTCTGATTCGCTTTGATGCGGAATTCAGGTCGTTTGTATCCTCTACATTGACATCTTTAAGAATATCTATAATCTGGTCTCTGATTCCCGTCTTTTCAATAAAATTGGTGAATGTCCTGCTGTCCACAACGAATCCATTGGGAACAGGAATCTCATTTCGAAACATCTCTCCAAGATTAGCGCCTTTACCCCCTGCGAGAGGTATATCGCTTTTACTCAGGTCACTAAGCCATATTATGCCCATTAAAAACCCTCCTCAATCTAATCAATTTATTAGAGAATAATTCGAATTTAAAAGATTTTTGCATAGAATTTAATATTAGCCAGATAACAAAAACTCAAGATTTTTAAATCCGCCAATATTAGTTGGGAACATGTTTAACAAAATTCTTGTTGCCAACAGAGGAGAGATTGCAATAAGAGTGATGAGGGCATGCAAAGAACTCGGCGTAGAAACTGTTGCTGTTTACAGTACTGCAGATAAAACTTCATTTCATAGGGTTTATGCAGATGAATGCCACTGGATTGGAGAATCAGAACCAAAAGATAGCTATCTCAACATTGAAAAAATTATTGATGTGGCAAAGAAGACAGGTTGCGAGGGAATCCATCCCGGTTACGGTTTTCTTGCAGAAAACTGGGAATTTGCAAAGAGATGTGAAGAGGAAGGCATCAAATTCATTGGACCCAGGGCGGAAATAATAAGAGTAATGGGTTCTAAGCTCAATGCAAGGAAATTAATGGAAGAAGCGGGAGTTCCGGTAATTCCTGGTTCAAAAGAGATAAAAAATGTTGGTGAAGCGGAAGGATTCGCTGAAAAAATAGGTTATCCTGTTGCAATAAAAGCTTCCGGTGGTGGTGGCGGAATAGGAATCTCTATCGTATGGGGTAAAGAAGAACTCGAATCTGCTTTTCGCAGGTCGAAGAAACTGGGTGAAAAATACTTCAAAGACCCGGCCGTTTATATTGAGAAGTACCTGCCAAAGCCCAGACATATTGAGTTTCAGATTCTCGCTGATGAACATGGTAACGTCATCCATCTGGGTGAGAGGGAATGCAGCATACAGAGAAGACACCAGAAAGTCATTGAGGAATCTCCATCTCCAGTTGTTGATGAAGAAACAAGAGAAAAGATTGGTAAAATTGCTGTCAAAGGTGCAAAGCACATTGGATATACAAACGCAGGTACGATGGAGTTCCTGTATTATGGAGGGGAGTTCTACTTCCTTGAAATGAATACAAGATTGCAGGTTGAACATCCAATTACAGAGCTTGTTACGGGACTTGACATAGTAAAATACATGCTGAAAATCGCATCAGGAGAAGAATTACCTTTAAAGCAGAAAGACATCAGATTTTACGGGCATGCAATTGAGTTCAGAATTTATGCAGAAGACCCGATTGCTTTCATGCCGAGAACTGGAAAAATTGAGCATTACAGAAGTGCGGGCGGCATCGGCGTGAGGGTGGACAGCGGAATTCACCAGGGAGTGGAAATCACACCATACTATGACCCGATAATCTCAAAACTCTCAGTCTGGGGTGTTGACAGAAAGGAAGCAATTCAGAGGGCAAACAGGGCACTGTATGGCTATATAATCGATGGAGTTGAGACAAACATCCCCTTCCACATTGCAGTGATAAACAATGAAGCTTTTGTCAGGGGAGAGACGCATACAAACTTCATTGAAGAGCAGAACATCAGGGAAGAAATCAGAAGAATACAGGAAGAAATTCATCCTCTTAGACAGAGATTGAGCGAGATTTTCTGGGAACCAAGAAAAGAGAAGGTTGTTCTGGGACAAAGAAGAGTGGAAGAGACAATCAATGTGTGGAAAGCACAGGCGAGAAAGTATTAGTTGTATTACATCGTTATCATCATAAAATGATTGCAGAAACCTTTTATAACTATATGATATAATCTTATGAGGTATGTTTACCCATAACGAGCTTCTCACAAGCTTCAAAAAAGGTTTCAGAAACGGAAACTGGCGAAAATTTAACAGGGTTGAAAAGGCTTTTTATAGAGCATCTCTAATGTATTCAAGGATTCAGGGAAAGATAGTGAACAACAGTCTTATTGAGCAGCTTTCTGCATTAGTTGAAAGATTGCTCGAAACCCCTGCTGTTAGAGTACTCAAGAGGGGAGTTGAGAGAGCAAAAGAAATGATGCAGAAGTATGAGGAGGAGGGAGTCTTTGAATGGGCCCCTTCTCTCAGGAAATGGTTGAATAATAAGAGCTACATAGTATGGCTGGGAACGTTCTCACCATGGGGATGATTTTACTGATGTATAAACTTAATATTGATATCTCCCTGAATTCTTATTGATTAAAATCGATAGCTTTATTATGCCTGAAAAAATACTCCCGACAATGAAAAGATTAACAGCATACGTTTATGGCAAAATTCAGGAAGCTGGTTATCGCTCAAGGGTGGTAACAGTGGCGAAAGCCCTTAATTTAAAGGGATGCGTTCAGAATTTGCCTGATGGTAGTGTCAAGATTATAGCAGAGGGGGATGAAAGAGATCTTGAAAGATTTTTAAAGGCAATAGATGTGAAAAACGCCCTAATTAATGTTGAGAGAATTGATCATGAGTTTTCTGAGCCGACAGGTGGATTTGATGACTTCTACAAACTTGTTGGAGAAGGAGAAACTGATGAAAGACTTGATAAGGCTGCTGAATATCTGAAAGAGCTGATTGGCGTGACGAAGAATGGATTTGGTGAAGTAAAAGATGAATTGATATCAGTAAAAAGTGAGATGAGAGCAGGTTTCACTGATCTTAAGAACGTAGTAATTGTGGAATCAGAGAAGACAAGAGGAGTTATCGTGGAGGAATCAGAGAAGACAAGAGAGGAATTGGGTAGAAAGATAGAAGAAGTTGGAAATAAAGTCGACATTGTTGGGACTAAAGTAGAAGAAGTTGGAAATAAAGTCGACATTGTTGGGACTAAGGTAGAAGAAGTTGGAAATAAAGTCGATATTGTTGGGACTAAGGTAGAAGAAGTCGGAAATAAAGTTGACCTTTTAAGAATGGATATGAAAGAATTCATAGAAACAAACATGAATAGAATGTACAAAGAGATTTCAGAGATTAAACAAGCTTTGAAGAAAGCAGGGATAATGTGAACACCAATGATTCGCAGAAATTTTAAATATCCCAACTTTTTAAGGTCTGATACCTAAATGTACTTCCTGATGACAGTAGATGTTGAATCATTCTCGATTCCTTTGAATAGAGAAGATGCAATACACAAGTGAAGACAAAAGATAAGTATAAGGGATAAATCAAGATAGGCTGTATTAACAGGTGGAATAAATGAGCGAGATTTTAGGATTGTTACCAAAAAAAATTGTTAAAAAACTTCAAAAGATCTCAAAAGAACTGCAAGTGCCGGAAGAGGAGATTGTGAAGAAAGGCATAGAGACTTACATCCGATTACTTGAAAAAGGAAGAAAGCTTGAAGTTATCGGATTCGGTATGTGGAAAGATAGAGAGATGGATTCAGAGAAATGGGTCGAAGAATTAAGAAGAAAAGAATGGGTTAGATGATAGTAGTAGATACAGATGTTTTTATAGATTATTTCAGAGGAATCAGAGAGGCAAAAGAATTTATAGAAGGTATATCTATAGATGAAAGAGCGACAACGGATCTAACTATAATGGAGCTTTTCAAGGGTGCAAGAAATAAAAATGAGATAGAGAAAATTGAGAAATTCATCGAACAAAATTTTTTCATCACATTTCCCGTGACTACAGCAGCGTCACGAACTGCGGTTCAAATTCTTAAAAGATAAGGAAAATTTATAGGCAATATAAGTTATGTATTGGGTTATTAAATGATTAGGTGGGTTATTAAATGATTGAAAAGAAATTAGAAGAACTTGAAAAAGAAATTAAAACTTTGAAAGGTTTGATGCTATTTGAGAGAGATGAATTACTTGGAAAAAGACTCGTCTCACTTCGAGGTATGGGTAAACTTGTCGTCTCAAAAGAGGAACTTGATGAGGCAATAAAAAAAGCAAAGAAGTCGTTGTTCAACGAGAATGCTGTACGTTACTGATACACATATTTTGATCTGGTATATTACTGGGGAACTCCATGATAAAGTTGACAAAGTATTCAAGTCAGCTGAAATGGGAGAATCGACAATATTCATTCCAACAATAGTACTGGCAGAATGCCTTTATTTGGTAGAGAATAAAAAAATAGAATTAGATTTTAATAATTTGCTGGAAAGAATAGATGGAAGTAGAAACTTTGTTCCCGCATCATTTAATTTCCAAGTGATGAAGCTATTACCAGAGATCAAGCTAAAAGAGTTGCATGATAGAGTAATTGTAGCTACAGCGAAAATACTAAATGCTAAACTTCTTACAGAAGACAGAGAAATCAGAGAATCAAAAATAGTTGATGTTGTCTGATAGCTAAATGTACTTCTTGATGACAGTAGACGTTGAAGCCTTCTCAATTCCCCTGAACAGGGAAGATTCCAGTGTTGTGAAACAGGTTTATGAAGAAGGCTTGCCATTGTTACTGGATTTATTCTCAAAGCATGATGTTAAAGGAACATTTTACTTTACCGGAACGTTTGCTGAGCAATCTCCTGAATCGGTTGAGATGATTAGAGAGCACGGACATGAGGTTGGATGCCATGGATATGACCACTCGCCACAAAGAGCTTTTGATGTACTCAGTTACGAAGAACAAGTGAGTGATTTGAAGAAAGCCAAAGCTGTAATAGAAGATGCAGCAGGGAAAATAGTGTCCTTCAGGGCTCCAGCATTAAGAATAAATGAAGATACGGTAAAAGCACTGGAGGAGACTGGTTTCAAGACAGATAGCTCCATATGCAGCCAGAGATTTGATGGGCCTTTTACATTTGGTTCAAAAAAGAAGTTGAAGTGGTTATTTGCTCCAAGAAAGCCTTATATGCTTTCTTATGATTCCGTGGCTAAGGCTGGTCAGTCTAAAATTCTTGAAGTGCCTGTTTCTGCTTTCATACTCCCCTATGTTGGAACTATGATGCGAATAAACCCTTCTATAACTAAGATTGTTCAGAAAATTCTGTTTTTTGAATCCACAAAAACTGGAAAACCACTGGTCTTTCTCTTTCACCCAAACGAGTGTATTAGCGTGAATGGCAAAGTTAGTACTGAAAGAAGGGCAAGTAATTACGTTGGATACATATTTGCAGATGTTTTGAGGCAAAGGCTTAAATTGAAAAATCTTGGAAGAGGGGCGCTGAAATTACTCGAATGTGTATTAAAAGATGCAAGAGAACATGACTCTGAATTTTTGAGTATGAAAGATTACCGAGGAAAATATCGTGAGTAATATTGAGACTATTAAGCTCAAGAAAGAAGATGAGCAATTTGGGACAAATAAGTTTAGTTGAGATTCCGTTCAAAAGTTTTAAAAGGAAGTACTATAATTATTAAATAAGTAATTGATGTTTATGATCACGATTACAATAGACGAGAAAACTAAAAAAATGCTGGATGTTTTTTCTGGGAGAGACTATGAAGAGAAATTTGACAATTTAATCAGGGAGAGCATAAAAGCCAAGATAAAAGAGTGTAATGATCTGATTTCTCGTTTTGAGACAAAGTATAAAGTAGAGTTTGAAGAGTTCAAAAAATTATGGGAAGCTGGTAAAATAGAAGGAAAGTACTCCTATGAAGTTGAAACTGATTTCTTAGAGTGGGAGGCTTTGGAGATGGAGAAGGCTGAGTGGCTAAGACTTTTGAGAGAAGAAATAAGTGATTGAGAAAAGAGAAAAATTTCGAAGTAGAGTTGAGTCGTTGAGAGACAAATACTTCCCTCAATCAAACCTCAGAATAATAAATGAGAGAATGAATTTCTTGAAGATGAGGATATTTTTTAGAGAGGAGCTGTTCCTCGACATCTATTACAACTCAATGAATGACAGGACAGATTTTGCCCTGATTGAACATGGAAAAGGAATATTTGGTTGCGACAATCTTGGAGGGTGGCACATTCATCCTTTCAATAACCCTGACAGGCATGAAAGTTGCAAAGAACCAGAAATTGAAATGTGTGAGGACAGATTGGTTGTTATAACTACTTGGAGAGGGACAAAATGAAGTGCCAGAAATGTAGCGGTGAATTAAGGGAGATAAAAATTACGTGTATGTTATTCCAGATACAGGTTTAGCTGTTGCAAATCTGAGAGCATTTGTTTGCACTACGGAATGTGATTACGCATTTGCAACAGAATCTGTTGATGCGATTGAACTTGCAAAGGAAAAATGGAGAGCATTGCTGAAGGGGAAGGAAATGACTAAAGCCGGAATGGGTTATATTTTTAAGTTAAGAAAGAACTTAGCTTAATATGAAAATGAGAACAAAGGCAAGATACGAGAAGGGGGTTTTACGACCATTGAAAAAGCTAGATTTGAAGGAAGGCGAAGAAGTGGAGATAGAAGTGAAAAAGAACATTACCGAGAGAACGTTCGGTATAATCCAGCTTGAACATGAGGAAATCGAAGAGATAATAGAGGATACTGAATATGGTTCTTGGTAAATTATCAGCACTTTCAATCGGTGAAAAAGTATTCGTTGATTCGAATATCTTAACATATCACCTCCTCAATGACCCAGTACATGGAAAGAGACGCAAAGAGTTTGTGAGTAGGATAGAGGCCAGAGATTTTGAAGGCTTTATTTCTCCAATAATTGTATCAGAGACACTTTTCACCAAAAAAGAGTTGAGCTGGAGCTTCTAATTTGAAGGAGTATAAATTTGTTGGGCTAAATGGATGAAATAACTTTACACAGGAGGAAACAAGATAATAAAACTTGGGATATGTATTGGTACTTCTGTGATTGGTGAATGTCTGGATGTGGAATTTAAGGAACCTTCAAGAAAGCTTTTAGAGAAATTCAAAAAAAGGAGACAATGACTGTTATATCTGAACTAACTGCATTTGAATTAAAAGATGCACCTCAAAAGGCGTAAATCTTGCTAATAGATATATTGCTAAAGGTGTAGTGGAAAGAAGTATTATAGATAAGAAGTCTAAAGAAGTGATAACTTATGAAGAATAAAAAGAAATTTGATGCCGTAAAGATGATGCGAGAGATAAGAGATAAGCTGAGCGAGAAATTCATGAATATGAGCTATGAAGAAAGAAAAAGTACATAGATGAAAATATTAAGCTCAAAATCATGCATAAACCGTATGTGTAATAATCTCACGCTTTTAATCAGAAACATCATTTCTCCTTCAGTGATTAATAACGAGGTAAAATGGAATATGTTTTCAGATCAGCATACTTAACTGGAATGGAGATCTATATGACGTTGCGTTTAAATAGTTTAAGAGTAGTACTGTATAAAGGAGGCTAATATGAATAGGGATAAATTACTTGAGCGTATCGTATTGAATCCTAAAATTATGGCAGGAAAGCCAGTTATAAAGGGNACACGGTTAACAGTACAGTATATTTTGAACTTATTAGCTCATGGAGCGACTATTGATGAAATTCTTCAGGAATACAAAGGATTAACCAAGGAAGATATTCTGGCATGCTTGCTATATGCCTCAGAAACACTGGAGAAAACGACATTTATGCCTCTGGTAGAAACAGTTTAGAATGCGTTTTCTTGTAGATGAGTGCACAGGTCCTTTTGTGGCTAAATGGCTGCAAAGCTTGAATCACGAAGTATTTTCTGTTTACGACGAGGCTCGGGGATTGGATGATGAGAGCATTATCAAAAAAGCAAATCTTGAAAATTATATTTTGATAACAAATGATAAAGATTTTGGTGAACTTGTGTTTCGTATGAAAAAACCACATAAAGGTGTAATTCTTTTGCGATTGGAAGACGAGAGGTCTGAGAATAAAATTGCTGTATTACGTCGATTATTGGAATCATACTCTGATAAACTTACCAGTAATTTCATAGTGGTAACCGAGAAAGCCGTGCGTATTGTAGAAGATGATTAAAGAAAGTTTATAACAAGATGGAAACCACTGAACTCAGAAAAGAAGATGAGCAACTCTGGGATGAATATGTTCTCAAATCTAGTCAGTCCACTTTCTATCATCAATTATTGCAGAAGAGGAGTTTCCAGACAAGGATAGAAAGGTTTATAAGCGCTATGAACTTATGATCAGTGAGAAAGATGGTTGAAATATTGCTAAAGCTTCCAGAAGATCTTAAATGGATATTAAAGAGAAAAGAGGATTTGAGATTTTTTGAATCAGTTTTAATCCAAAAGATGTGTGAGATAAAACTAGGAGACTTACTAGCAGAAAAGAGCCAGTTGAAAGAAGAAGATATTGACAACTTGGATCACTTCATCAAAGAAAGATTGTATAAAAGAGTGAAAGGAATTGAATGAAGTTCGTCGTGGATACAAATATCATATTTTCAGCAATGATCAGGGAATCCATTACAAGGAGAATAATTCTTAGCGATGTTTTTGAGTTATATGTCCCGGAATATTTGTTTAGCGAAATAGAGATGAATAAGAATCTGATTTTAAATAAAGCCAAAATTAGCGATAGAGATTTCACATTGTTACTAACATTATTCCAAAAACATGTGAAGATTGTCAAAAAAGAAGTTTATCAGGATAAAATTCCTTTAGCAGAAGAAACGATGGAAGAAATAGATATAACAGATTCTCCTTTTCTGGCTTTAGCCTTAGCATTAAATTGCCCACTGTGGTCAAACGATGGACATTTCAAGAAGCAAAACTTAGTCAAGACATATACTACAAAGAAGATTGTTGAATTTCTGGAGAAACAAAATTGAATTGGTTTGCTGGAAAAAAGCGTTACTCGTACGTTCCAAATTCGGCAGAAACTCAAATAATAAGAATAGTTAAATAATAATGGAAATCACTGAACTCAATAAAGAAAATGAGCAACTCTGGGATGAATATGTTCTCAAATCAAATCAATCCACTTTTTATCATCAATTAGGCTGGAGAAATGTCGTACAGAAAACTTATGGTCATAAACCTATTTACCTGGTTGTAAAAGAAGATGATGAATTTAAAGGTATTTTACCCCTTTTCCTCATGAAGAGCAGAATTTTTGGTAAGAAGCTTGTGTCAGTTCCTTTTGCCCCTTATGGGGGAGTTTGTGCTGATAGCGAAGAAGTTGAGAGAACACTTGTTGAAGAGGCTAAAGGGATTACAGATGAGTTTGATGTGGATTATTTAGAGTTAAGGTATATGGGAAGAGAGAACAATAGTTATTTAGTTACTAATAATAAGTATACAACGTTCATTTTGGAATTGAACAAAGATCCAGACGTTGTCTGGAGAAATAAGTTTAACAATAAGGTAAGGAATGCGATAAGAAAATCTTACAAATCGAACCTTGAATTTGTGGATTGTAATTTAAAAGAATTTTACAGGATTTATACTAAAAACATGAAACACCTTGGTACGCCATCTCATTCATATAGCTTCTTTGAAAATCTTATCAAGGAATTTCCGAGAAAAGCATTGTCTTCGGGTGTAATACATGATGGCACAACTATTGCATCAACTTTCTTGTTATCTTTCAAAGATACACTGGTCTCTGGATGGGCTGCTTCAGACAAGGAATACAGTATGCTCAATCCAAATAATTTTCTCTACTGGGAAGTTATCAAATTTGCTTGTAATAATGGGTACAGATACTTTGATTTTGGTCGTAGTTTATTGAATTCAGGCACGTTTAGATTCAAGAAACCTTGGGGTGGGGAAAATGTGAAATTGTACTATCGCTACTATGCAAGAAAAAAAATTCCTGACACAACTCAAACAAATCCAAAAAGACAGAAGTTTGCAAAGATTTGGAGTAAAATGCCATTAGTTTTAACAAATATTGTTGGACCACCATTAAGAAAAACAGTTCCATGATACCCTCAGTTTTAGTACCAATTTCGCATAAAGAACTACTTCAATTATTCAGAATTAATTCAGATAAGGGAGATAAAATTCAAGAATTTGAACAGAAATTTTCAGAGTATGTAAGATGCGAACAGGCTATTGCAACAAGTTCTGGTATTGCAGCTTTATACACGCTACTTAAAGCTTCTGGACTGAGGAGGGGAGACGAGATAGTTGTTCCAGCATACACATGCGAAAGTGTACCAAGGCTGGTTATGGATATGGGATTAAGAATTAACTTTGTTGATATTGATAAAGAAACATTCAATATCAGTATCGAGGATTTGAATTCTAAAATAAGCAGAAAAACCAAAGCGATAATTGCAATACACATGTTTGGCAACCCATGTGAGATGGATGAAATTATGGAAATTGCAAGTAATTACAATGCAGTCGTTATAGAAGACTCTGCACAATGCATTGGCGCGGAGTATAAAGGTAAAAAGACCGGAACAATTGGTGATGCAGCTTTTTTTAGCTTAAATGAGGGAAAACCCATTACCACAATGGGTGGAGGGTTTATTGTAACAAATGATAAGAGAGTTGCTGAGAAATCGAGGAAAATTATTGATAACTTTAAAGAGTTCAACATACTTAAAAAAATTGGAGTTGTTTCAAGACTTTATGCTTACTACATGCTTAAAAATCAGTTCTACTACGATTTAATCTACAGTATGATAGAGTCAAGAAGAAATAATAGGAGAGACAAACTAAAACTAGCCAATAATTTGAAATTCAAGTTTAGATACACTGATTTACAAGCATCAATTGGGTTGATCCAGCTATCTAATCTCGAGAAGTTTAACAATGTTAGAATAAAAAATGCAAAATTCCTGATGGATCATTTGAGCATTGAGGGGGTGCATATACCAAAAATCTCAAAGCAAAGCAAACCCATATTTTTGAGGTTTCCACTCTGGTTTGAAAATATAACTAAAGAAAAACGGGATAATTTAATAAGAGAACTCCGAGAATCAGGTATTGACGCTCCGGTAGCTTACCCTAACTCTTTGCCAAAGTTCTTCTTAAGTTTAGATGGATTTCCAAATACTGAGGAAGTTATAATAAAGACCATAACCTTGCCAGTACACCCCTATGTTAAAGAAAATGACCTCGAAAAAGCAGTCTCCATAATTAAAAAATTCATAGGAGCTTAAAAATGAGAGATTTTACTTTTGCAAAGTATAGAGAATTATGTAGAGCGATATCAGATTCTGATTACAAAGTGCTGACAGTTGAGGAATATTTGAATTCAAACTCAAATAAAAGTAAATTTATCATCTTACGTCATGATGTTGATCTAAAACCAGAAAGATCGCTGATAGCTGCAGAAATTGAGAACGAATTTGAGATCAGGTCAACTTATTATATTAGGATGACAGACGAAGTTTTCCAGCCTGAAATCATAAAAGGTATTGCTGAACTCGGTCATGAGATAGGATATCATTATGAAGTGCTAGATAAAGCAAAAGGGGATTTTGCTAAAGCTATAGAGATATTCAAAAGAGAACTTAATGAATTAAGAAAACTATGCGAAATAAAAACGATATGTATGCACGGAAACTCAAGAACCAAATGGGACAACAAGGACTTGTGGAAATTATATGATTTCAGGGAACTTGGTATGTTAGGTGAAGCATACTTATCAGTAGACTTGGAGAATATAGTATATTTCTCAGACACTGCGAGAACTTGGAGTCCAAGATATAAAGTTAAGGATTTGGCAAGAAATCCTGAAAATCCAATCATAAACTCTACAGATGATTTAATTGAACTTATTAAATCTGAGGAGTTTCATCAAATTTACATTTTAATGCACCCAGATGACTGGTGCGACGATTTTGGCAAATGGTTAACCAACCTCGTCACGAGAAAATTCAAAAATGTAGCAAAATATACTCTTGGATGGTACTGGAGAAATTTTAGTAATAACAAAAATGGATGATCTAAAAGTCATACAAAACCCAGATAAAGAAACTTGGAGTGAGTTTGTATACAATCATCCACATAGTAATATCTACCAAACTCCCGAGATGGCAGAAGTTTATAGAGGAACCAAAAATTATGAGCCAATCTCTCTTGCAGTTGTTGATGACACGGATAAAATACTGGCTGTTATGCTGGCGGTCGTTATAAAAGAAATAGATGGATTTCTAGGATCATTTTCAGCACGTTCTATTATTCAGGGAGGTCCACTGTGTGTGGAAAATGATGAAGGTATAAAAGCTTTAACTATAATGTTAGAAGAATATGGTAAACTAATTAAAAAAAGAGCTTTGTATTCTGAAATTAGAAACATGCACGATACATCTCAATTCAAATATCAATTTAGAGAGCTTGGCTACAATTTTGAAGATCATTTAAATTTTTTAATAGATCTAAACAAACCTACAGATGAGATATGGGGGAAGATTAGCAGGTCTATGAGAAAAAACATTAAGAGAGCACAGAAAAAAGGTGTTAGAGTAGAAGAGTTGGAAGATAGAGAACTTATCTCAACTTTCTATGAATTCCTTGAGGATGTTTACCATCAAGCTAAAGTTCCACTTGTGGATGTGAGTTTTTTTTATTCTGTTTATGATATTCTTGTGAAAAAAAATATGGCAAAATTTCATTTAGCAAAATATAACAGAAAGTATATCGGTGGACGATTAAGTTTGATGTATAACAAAACAATTTATGCAGATTACGTAGGTGTTCCTAACAGACACAAGAATTTACATGCCAATCCATTGCTAAACTGGCATGTCTTGAAATGGGGATTAGAAAATGGTTATCATATATTTGATTTTGGTGGAGCTGGGAAACCAAATAAGAACTATGGTGTAAGGGAATTTAAAAGACAGTTCGGTGGGAAATTGGTAAATTTTGGCCGTTATTCAAAGATTCACTCTCCAATAAAGATGGAGATAGCAAAAAAAGGATTTGAGATATATAAAAAAGTATCTTTATGACTGCAATCGTAACTTACGCCAGAGTTAGAAGTGCGCTGGCAGCAACACGAAGCCTAGGTAGGAAAGGCATCAAAGTTATAACAGCTGATGATAGCTACCCCTCTACTTCCTTTTTTTCAAAATACTCTTCATCATATTTTGTGTATCCCTCTTACAAATCGTCACCTAAATTGTTCATAGAATGTTTAAAGCGTTATATACAAAAAAATAATAATGTGAAAGTTTTAATGCCAATTTCCGAGGAAACTTACGTTGTCTCTAAATATAAAAACGTGTTTGACTCGTTAGTTGAAATACCCATAGCCTCTTATAGTAAGATATTAAGGGCAAACAACAAACGTACATTAATAGAATTTGCTAACGAGATAGGTGTAAAAACACCCAAAACTTATACAATTAATACTATTGATGAATTAAGGAAAATCGCTCCGAAAATAGAATATCCTGTTGTGATTAAACTTGTAGAGGGGCGGGGGTCTGCTGGATTAAGATATGTATATTCAGAGGACGAACTAATTTCAGAGTACAAAAAAGTTGTACAAAAGTTTAACCTCGATCCGTCCAAGTTTCCACTTGTTCAGGAATATATACCTGGCACAGGTTATGGAGTCTCTATGTTATTTAACCAAGGAGAACCAAGAGCAATATTTACACATAAGAGATTGAGGGAATACCCAATTACAGGTGGACCAAGTACTCTAAGAATAAGTGTTCGACACTCCAAAATGGAAAGATATGCTACTATGCTACTTAGAGAGCTTGAATGGCATGGTGTCGCAATGGTTGAGTTTAAATTAGATGATAGAACAAAAAAACCCGTTTTGATGGAGGTTAATCCTCGTTTTTGGGGATCCTTAAATCAAGCTATATGCGCGGGAGTCGACTTCCCGTATCTACTGTACACGATGGCAACCGAAGGTGACGTAAAACCAGTTTTTAAGTATAAGGTTGGGGTTAAGGCTAGATGGATGCTTGGAGATTGTCGTGCACTACTCGATTACTTGAAAACAAAAAAATGGTTTAGAGCGCTGAAAGACTTTCTGGTTATACGTGGACAATATTACGATGATATCGATTTAAGTGATCCACTACCAACAATTGCTGAGATAATGATACCTATAATAAATTTCATACGAAGAGGGAAGTTGCAATTCAGTCCTGACGAGGCGCGATGATGATTTCAAAATTTGATTTACACATACACTCAAAGTATTCTTATGATTCAATAATGAGACCTGAGAAGATAATAAAGGTTGCTAAGCAGAAAGGATTAACTGGCATAGCAATAACTGATCATGGTACCATAGAAGGGGGATTGGCAGCAAAAAAGTGCAGCAAAGACTTCATTGTTATCGTTGGTGCTGAAATAAAGACGGAAGAGTTTGGGGATATAATAGGTTTATTCTTAAATGAAGAGATAAAATCCAGAGAAATTTGGTGTGTAATCGATGAAATGAAAGACCAAGATGGAATTGTTGTACTGCCACATCCACTCCGTGACCATACAAATATATTCAATGGAAATTTACTTAACAAAATAGATGCTATCGAAGGCTACAATGCTAGAACTGGGATTGATGAGAATATAAAAGCAAAAGAATTTGCAGATAAATCCGGATTGCCAGCAATTGCTGGAAGTGATGCCCATTTTTACGGTGAAATAGGTTTAGCGAAAACGATTGTGGAAGATGCCTCATCAGAGGAAGATATAAGAAGGTCTATACTATCAGATCACATAGCAGGAATTGAAGGTAGTCAGACCTCCATTTATTACCGAGGAGGAAGTAGAGTTTTAACAGACATTAAAAAAGGAAGAATATACAGACTACCATATACAATAATGAGAGTCTCATTTAAAGGTGCAAAAGCATGTTTAAGTAAAATTGTAGAAAGATGAAACCCAAACCAAGCCTGATACCTAGGTTTAACCTAGATTATGGACTTAATGATTTATTCTGTAGCATTAATTCAATTCTTAAGAAAAATAATTTTGACTTGTCTGTATTGGAATCGATATTTAATAAGAACATCTTCTTTACAAACAATGGAAGATCTGCCCTATACGTGATATTAAAAGCCCTTAATCTTCCTAAGGGGTCAAAAATAGGTGTACCTTTATACTCATGCACAGTTGTATTTGATGCAATTGTGGAAGCAGGATATGTGCCCTATTTCATTGATATTGAGCTTGATAACTATACCCTCAGCCCATGTGATCTAGAGAGTAAAGTGGAGGGAATAGACGCTGTTGTAGTGATACATACGTTCGGCTATCCAGCAGAAATGGATACAATTAAAAAAGTAGCAAGTAATAAACCAGTTATTGAGGATTGCGCACATTCATTGCTGAGTAGGTACAAGGGTAAAATTACGGGCGTATTGAGCTTTGCGTCTTTCTTCAGCTTTAAAAAATACACTTCGACAGGAGAAGGTGGAATGATTATCCTAAATGAAGATAAATCTAAAGAGCAGATTCAAAAAGAACTAAATTTACTTAATATGCCGTCAAAAGTAGAAGAGATATACAGTTCATTTGTAACTTACATACATTCATTTTTATATCATAAACCCTGGTTTGGGTTGCTTGCTTTCCCCATGGGATCCTATGTAGGGAACTCTAATCTAAACAAGAGAAAATTTAAGGCTACCAAAATTAAAAAGAGCGATCTTTCTGTATTTCTAAAAAAGATCACAGATTTTGAGAAAAAAGTTGAGCAACAGAGGAAAAACACAAAAATACTAACTGAAGAACTGAAGGATTCATCGTTAATCATATTACACGAAAGTAAAGATGTATGGTGGAACTGTTATCTTTTTCCTATACAATTTGAGAGTAAAAATAGGAGGGATAAGGCACACAAGCTTTTGAGAGAAATGGATATCGATACAGCGAAACTGTATAGCACTACACCAAGAGTGGCAAAAAAAATATATGGGTACAAGGGTGATTGCCCCAACTCCGAAAAATGTGCTGAAACCCTACTTGTTATACCAAATTACTACACGCTCAAGTATCAAGAATTGTTGAAGATTGCTAAAAGTATCAGGAAGGTTGAAGAACTGATATGAAGGTAATGATCGGAGTAGCGCATCCAAAACAAGTACATTTCTGGAAAAACATTATACGTAACTTGATCGAGGACGGACACGATGTTAAGATTGTAGCTTGGGAAAAGGACTTGACACTATATTTGCTGGATGTTTATAGCCTTGAATACGAAGTGGTCGGTAAAAATTATAAAGGTCTAGTAAGGAAAGCTTATGGAATGGTAGAAAGTGACCTAAAATCGCTTAAAATTGCAAAAGACTTTAAGCCAGACATTTTAGTGGGAGGTTCACCGGCTTTAGCTCATGTTAGTAGATTACTTAAGAGATCGTACATTTACTTGATCGATACTGAACATGCGATTTTAGCCTACTGGCTTACACATCCATTTTCAGATATAATATGCACACCCACTTGTTTTAAGAAAAAAGTCAATTTTAAGAAACATATAGTATTTAATGGATATTTAGAATTAGCGTATTTGCATCCAAAATATTTCAAACCAGATCCAAGTGTTTTAGATGAGCTGAAATTGGATAAAGATGACAAGTTTATTGTCGTGAGGTTTGTTTCGTGGGGTGCTGCTCATGATATTGGTGATAAAGGTTTTACTAGCAACAGAGAAGTAGTAAAATCTTTAGAACACTATGGGCGAGTTTTAATAAGCTCTGAAAACAGACTAAACCGTGGTCTTGAAAAGTATAGAATCGATATTTCTCCAGAAAAAATACATCACTTACTATATTTTGCACAGTTATATATTGGTGAAAGTGCGCCAATGTCAACAGAAAGCGCTATACTGGGTACACCTGCTATTTTTGTATCAACTTCTAGGAGAGGATATACAGATGAACTTGAAAGTAAATATGGTCTAGTTTATAATTTTTCAGATCCAAGCACCATGGAGAAAAGTGCACTTAAAAAAGCTTTTGAATTACTTGAAAATAATAGATTAAAAAAAGAGTGGAGAAGAAAAAGAGATAAAATGCTAAGCGATAAGATAGACGTAACTAAGTTTATCACAAAATTAATAGAAAGTTACTAAAAATAATAAACAGCTAAGTAATTCCATATGGTAAAAGAGAAAAATTATATTCTTGTTACCCCATGTAAGAACGAAGAAAAGAACTTACCAAATCTTATTGAATCTGTTATTTCTCAAACTATTAAACCTATATTGTGGGTAGTAGTAGATGATGGAAGTACAGATAACACTCAAAATTTACTTCAGGATGTTGAGAACAGAAATAAATGGATTAAAACTATTCGATTAAATAGTAATAAAAGAGATCTTGGAACTCATTTAGCAAGTGTTGTAAATAAAGGATTTAACGTTGCTGTAAATTATTGTGAGGAGAACAACCTTGAGTACAATTATCTTGGCATATTGGATGCAGATTTAATATTAAAACCAACATTTTATGAAAATATTTTAAAGGAGTTCAAAAAAAATCCCAAATTGGGCATTGCAAGTGGTGGAACAAGACATATTATCGGTAATAAAATAGTAATTCCAAAATTATCAGCTAACGAGCCATCAGGTGGCCACATGGTAATAAGAAAAGAATGTTTCGAGCAATGCGGAGGCATACCAATTTCTTACGCTTTTGATAGTGTGCTAAAAGCGAAAGCAAGATTAAGAGGCTGGGAGACTAGAAGGTTTGAGAATTTTATTGTAACAGAGGTGAGAGGTGTGGCTGGTGCTGAGGGATTCTGGAAAGGTTACTTTCACAAAGGAAGAACCTCTTACTACTTGGATTTGCACCCCATACACGTTTTCTGTAGGGTAATCACATATACAATTAAAAGACGACCCCTCCATCTAGGAATTGCTTATATGATGGGCTATACTTACAGTATCCTAAAAAGGGAGGAAAAAATAAATGATAAAGAAGTTAGGCAATACTTTAGAAATAAATGGAAATCTCTCTTAAAGGAGAATAAATCAAAATGATTGTCGCAATCCACCAACCCAACTACCTACCGTATCTAGGGTTCTTTGATAAGATGAGAAAATCAGATGTATTCGTGATATATGATGATGCTCAGTTTAACAAAAGCGACTTCCAGCACCGTAATAAAATTAGAGTTTATAACAGATGGAAGTGGTTAACAGTTCCGGTAGAGAAAAAGAGAAAACCAATTAATGAGATTAAAATTAAAAACGACGTAAAGACATGGAAAGGGTTAAAGTGGTCAGAAGATCATTTTAATAATATTAGAGACAATTATAAAGATACGCCGTATTACAGTACTTACGAAGACGAAATTAGAAAAATCTATAGTAGAAGTTATGAATATTTAGTTAATCTAAACATGAATTTAATTAATTTTCTTAAAAAAGCCTTTGAGATTGATACAAAAATAGTATTCTCCAGCAGCTTGGGTTTCAAGTCCAAATCAACAGAGAGATTAGTAGATATAGTCGAAGCTTTGAGTGGGGATGTCTATCTTTCGGGACCAATGGGTCACAAATATCTTGATGTGAAACTATTCGAGGAAAGAGGTATTAATGTAGAATTTCAAAAATTTAAGCATCCTATCTACAAACAGCGTTATGAAGGGTTTATACCAAATATGGCCGCCATAGATGCACTTTTTAATGTTGGCTTAATGCCAAAGTAAAGTTTAAAAAAATAAGTTTAGAGGAGATATTCTGAGTTTAAAAATTATGCTTTTGAACCTGCCAAATCCACCTGGCAGAAATATATATAGGGGATATGCTGGTGGTTTTGGTACTACAGGTTCTACTTCAAGTAAAACATTAATTCCAATTTATTTAATCTATGCTGCATCAGCACTTGAAAAAATTAATTGTGAATATACTATTTTAGACGGGCAAGCAATGAAACTAAACAAGAAAAAAGTTAAAAATGCTGTAATGACTGATAAGCCAGATATACTAATGGCCTGGATCTCTTTACCTTCATTTTATGAAGACATAACGTGCTTAAATGAAATTAAAAAAGCCTGTGAGAATACTATAATTATTGCTTGGGGTACGGTATGCAATTTAATGGCAGAAGAAATCTTCTCAAAGAGTAATATTGATCTCATTCTAAAAGGAGAGTATCCGTATTTCAGTGCTATAAGCAATCTATTTACTGAGGAAAATCTTACTAATTTGTCTGTTAAGAATTACAGCAACATTCTCGGAGTGACTTACGAAAAAGGAGGAAGAATTATTTCGAATCCACCCGTAAATGAAGAGTTGGATGTTCTAGATAGATTATCTCTGAATGTATATTTTAAGATTCCTGTTCAAGAGTATGTAGATTACTTTGAGACTTCTGATAACTCTAAAATTGGATGCATACCTATAATTACTAGCGCTGGATGCCCATTTCACTGTATATACTGCCCATATCCTATAGGTTATGGTAAAAGGGTTAAATACAAGTCAATAAATAATATTATAAGAGAAATTGAATTTTTAAAAATTAATTTCGGTATTAATGGTTTTTTATTCAGAGATCAGTTATTTACACATAATAAAAAAAGAGTCGAAGAATTGTGCAATAAACTCATCCAGAAAAATTTGAATATCAAGTGGCTGATTGAGGCAAGGGCAGACCAACTATCAAAGGAGTTACTAGAGACCATGAAAAAAGCAGGATGTTTTAAAATATATATCGGCGTGGAAACTGGATCGCAACAGCTAATAGACATTGGGAAGCCTGGTTCAAACTTGGAAGTATACAAAAAGGCATTTAAGCAATGTAAAGATTTAGATATTTCTACAGTCGCACATATAATACTAGGTCTTCCTGGCGAGACACAAGAAACAGTTCAAGATACTATTAATTTGTTATATTATATAGATCCCGATGCAATAAATATTAACGTGTTAACACCATATCCAGGTACAAAGCTTTACGAGCTGGCTGTAAAAAGTAAATGGATTGTGACTTTTGATTGGTCGAAATATACAAGTCACACCCCAGTGATGGAAACCGATACGATGAGAATTGAAGAATTAAATATAATGAAAAAGAAAATAAAAAGAAAGTTCAGAAACCATAAGCTACTAAGAGATAGCGCATATAGAAAGAGGTACCTATCTTCCTTACCTCGGAAAGCGTTTGTTAGAGGTAAACATTTTTTAGAACTTTTAAACAGTGAATAAGGAATGAAAATACCAAAAAAAAAATTAGTAATAATCACACCTTATTTTTCACAAGAAATTGGTGGTGGGATAGCGAGTTACGTTATTGGTTTGTATAACGTAATTAGAGAGAATTATAGTAGTAAAATCTCAGCTAGTATTATAGTGGAGACTGAAATTCATAAAAATCAATTTTTTAATTTTTTGCCAATAACTTCTATGTTCAAAATTCTCATAAATTTAATAAAATTAAGACCTGATGTTATACATTCACATCAGCACTTAAGATTGTTAATTCCAAGTATTATATATAAAATATTATATCCAAATACTAAATTGATACATACATTTCATGAATATTTATTTGAAAAGAAGAGTATAATCTCTTTATTTTATGAATTAGCGCTTCTAAGATATGACGTTGTTACATTTGTTAGCAAATCTCAGTTATTAGAAATAGAAAAAAACTTGGAAATTAGAGCAGAAAAAAAAATAATACGCGCTGGAGTCACACTTAAAGGTCGATTTGAGAAAATAAATGCTATTAATTGTAATTTAAAACAAAAAGATAATTTGTCACTATCGTTCATTGGTAACTTATCCCTACCTGATAAAGTGAAAGGTGTTGAGTTATTAATTGATGCAGTTAAAAAAGTAATATCTGATTACCCCAACACTAAGTTATTTATAGTTGGTGAAGGTATCTTTAAAGGATATTTACGTGAATTAGTAGAAAATTTGGAATTAGAGGATTCTATAATTTTCTTGGGATATACTAATAATGTTTTTGAAATCCTGCAGTTTTCAGATATATACACACATATTGGCTATAACGAGTCACTAGGGATAACTTTGCTGGAAGCTATGTATACAAGAACGCCTATCATTGCTCTCAAAAATGGTGCAATACCGGAAGTAATAAATGAAGATAGAAATGGAATATTAGTTGAAGACAATTCAGATTCAATCGCAAAAGCTATCATTGAGCTGTATGAAAACAAAAGTAAAATGCGTCGTATTAGTTTTATTGGTCATAAAATTTTGAACAAATATTTCTCTTGGATAGAAATCGGCAACGATTTTGTAAATCTATATTTAACTTAGTATCAAAATTTAGATAAATCATAACAAGCACCATGACTAGAGGGAAAAAATCATAAAACTTATTCCGTAAACAACAAACATGAGACCAAAAAGAAATATTCTCGCTATCGGAGCACATCCAGATGATGTGGAGATAGGATGCGGTGGAACAGTAGCAAAGCATGTTCTAAATGGAGACAAAGTAACTGTTTTAGTTATGACAAAACCACCTTATACATACTATGATGGCAGAGTTTTAAGAAGTGAAATGGAAGGGAAAATGGAAGAAATGAATGCAGCAAAAGTTTTGGGTGTAGAACTTATCAATCTTGGTTTTGATTCAAAAAAAGTCTCATATTCTGCAAAGACTATCGAAGCTATTAATGAAATAATAGATAAATATAAAATAGATCTAATTTACACACACTGGTATCACGACACACACCAAGATCATAGAAGAACGACACAGTCAGTTCTTTCTGCTGGGAGATATGTCAAAAATATCTTGATGTATGAGCCTGAGTATCCTGCAGGCAGATCTTATTCAGGTTTCAGGAATCAATACTACGTGGATATAACTTCAACTTTTGAAATAAAAATGGAGGCCCTCAAGCAACACAAGAGTCAGATAAAGAAGTATGGTAGCGATTTTTTAGAAGCGGTGGAAGCGAGAGCTCGGCATAGGGGTTATGAAATCGGCAGCAAATATGCTGAATGTTTTGAAGTAGTTAGACTTCTAGGAGATATATAAAAAATGTCTGAAAAATTCTCCAAGAAAGCAATAATTAAAATATTTATTCTTCTGGTGGTACTCAATATTATTTTGCGATTTCAGGTTGTACCCCATGAAATTTACCCCGATTCGGTATTTATACATATAATGGTAAATTCCTTAAACGAGTACGGATATGCAAGATGGTTTCTAAACCCGCTATCAATATTTGGCCTTTATCCTGCATCAGAATGCAGTTCTCTACAGTTTCTACTTTCTGGGATTAAACAATGCACGAATTTGGAAACGAATGATATTATATTTTTATACTGTATTTTTATGGGGATTTTAAGTATCTTCACGATGTATCTAATGGCTGGAGAGATATTTAATAATATTACTTTCAAAGTTTTAACTGCTTTTCTTTTCTCAACCTCTCCAGCAGTATTGGGCTACACAACTTGGACGATACCACTGAGGGGGCTTTTTGTGGTTCTTGCTCCATTATTTGTGTATTTTATGCTGAGAACTCGAAAATCCTTAAAATACATGCCGTTATTCGCTGTACTATTATTTTTTCTCTTTGCAACACACCATCTTTTTTATTTCTTCATTCCAATAATCTTTGTATTCATTTTTCTTTCCTTTAGTTATAAAATCAATAGAATGAATCCAATAAAGATACCAGAAAGATTTAATCTCATTTCTGTTATTTTCTTTCCATTAGCTTTCTCAGTACCCTTCGTTACCGGCAAATTTATGGAAACGTCATCAAAATATGCACCAATAAATGAAAGTTACGTCAGATATATAGGATTGCCAGTTATTTTCGCTATCGGTGGTTTGGCATACATAATAGGCAAGCAAAAAAAACTCGGCGAATGGTTCTTGTTGCTATCTCTGGTGTCAATAACTATGTTTATATATATAGAAACTTATATGAAATGGTTTGTATCCATTCTAGCTGTTCCCTTAGCTGGATTTGGATTGATCAATGTCATTAAACTGTCAAAATCTATCAAAAGAGGATCACTATTAAAGTTTCTTACTATTTCTCTTATGTTATGTCTGAGCTTTTCAGCATATTACCAGTTTATCCATTTCATACCAAAACTAGAAGAAAATAAAATAAATGAGAGGTACATAGAGGAATCAACCTATCAAGCTGGTCTCTGGATGAGAGCGAAAATTGATGACTCATCCATCTCAAATGACCGGATGTTTGGTAATAGAATCTCTGCAATATCTGAAAGAGCTCCTGTTCTTGTTCCACATCTCACAATAAATCAGATATATGGCTTCAATGAGCTTGATATTTCCGAGTTTAAGCTACATCCTGTTACTTCTGAAGCATTCTGGTTTGGAGGTTACGAGGGTCCAGCGGTTGGTGAGGTTACTTGGGATCGAATTAATCTAATGTATTTACCGTATTGGAAGTTCAGTATAAAGTACTTTGTTGAAAATACAAGAGCGGATGGAAATGTTATTTGGCATCATGGCATGTATCCATCAAAACTTCTTCACTATGCATACGACGAAAAAGATCGTGTCTATGAGAATGGAAAAGTTCGCATCTGGAAATTGTAATTTTCAGAAAAATGAAGGTTGCAATAATAATAAATTACTGGAAGAATAGCCCTGGTGGAGGAGGGGGTATTAAAACATATATTGAAAATTTATTAAAGGAGTTAAAGAAAAGAGAAGATATTGACGCAAAACTTATCTTCAGGGTTGGTGGAGATCCTGAAAACTATAGAATTGGAGGAAATAAATTTTTATTTGCTTTAAGAACTTTTTTAACCTTAAGAAGGCTAAAACCAGAGGTAATACATTCTCAAGAAGTCTGGTTCTGTTTACTTGCTGCATACCTGTACAAGATATTTTATAATGCCAAGGTAATTCACACCTACCACACCCAGCCCGGTGGAAAACTGAACGTTTTTAAAAGAATATATAAAATTCTTATTATTATATCAGACAGATTTGACTCCGTGTCCTTCGTTTCAAGAGCTTTAAAAAATAACATTGAAAAATTCTATGAATTTAAATTTAAAGACTCTACAATAACTTACGCAGGTATTAGCTCAAAAAAGGTCTCTGAGAGTCCAAAGAGAGAATTCTACAAAAAATTTAACTTGAAAGAGAACTCTATTATTCTATTAGCGCTGGGTTTGACTGGAATAAAATACAAAGCTGAGGGTGCAAAGTTATTAATTAAGGCTATTAAAAAACTCAGAGATGAGTATCCTAACATTAAATTGATTTTAACGAAAGAAGGGCTATACTCTAAAGAATTGAAAGAATTTGCGAAAAAAGAGGGAGTTCAAAACAGCGTTATTTTCACAGGAACTATTGACAATCCTGAAGTTGCTTTAGCAATTTGTGATATTTACACGCACATCTCTTTAGGAGAGGGGTTACCAATGGCGCTTTTAGAGGCTATGTCTATGGGAAAACCGATTATAGCTACCAAAGCCGGAGGAATTCCAGAAGCAATAGAAGACGAAAAAAATGGAATTTTGGTAGAGCCTGACGTAGATAGAATAGTTGAGAAAATTGAATACTTGTTGGATAACAGAAAATTTGCCGTAAAATTGGGGTGGAATGCTAGAAAAACTATTGAAGAAAAATTTTCCTGGAAAGGTTCTGCAAACAGATTTCTAGATATTTATAAAAAAATTTTAATTAAGAACAATACAAAAGATTGCGAAAAACCATGAAAGTTCTTGTTATTGGTCTAGATGGTGTTGGATTTGATTTTATAAAACCTTGGCTTGAGGACGGTAAATTACCAACTATTGCAAAATTAATGAGATGCGGAGCTTATGGCGACTTAATATCTACTATTCCCCCTTATACCCCACCTGCATGGGTATCCTATATGACAGGAAAAAATCCAGGAAAACATGGAGTATATGGTTTTCTCAAAAGGAGAGAAGACAGTTATGGTTATACTTTAGTTGATTCCAGAGATATAGGGAGTGAGTGCATCTGGGATATTTTAAGTAATAATAATAAAAAATCTATTGTAATTAATGTACCACTTACCTATCCTCCTTGGAGGATTAATGGAATTATGGTTTCTGGATATCCTACACCATCAACAGAAAATTATACGTATCCAAAATACATAGCAAAAGAAATAAAAGATAATTTAGGAGAATACATTATTTTCCCTGACGAAAAAATACTCAACCACCCTAAAATGAATAAGAAAATGAATAAATTACTTGAAATAATAGAAAAAAGAAAAGAAGTAGCATTATATCTGATGAATAAATATGAGTACGACTTTTTTATGATTGAGTTTCAATTGACGGATACAGTTTGCCATATGTTTAGAGATAGAATGAAAATCTTCAAGGTCTATCAAAAAGTTGATGGAGCTATATCTGAACTTCTACAAAATATCGACAATCAAACAAATGTATTAATTATGTCAGATCATGGTATGACTTCTGTCAAAAAGACACTACATTTGAAAAAATGGCTTTATGATTTGGGATTATATAAAACAAAAAAAGCCACACAAAGTGATTTTGTTTCCCATCACATTTCGGTTAAAGACAAAGGGATGATCCTATTGAGGGAATTAATACTAAAAAAGTTATTGTATAAATTGGGTTTAACCGCTGAACGGATTGACCATTTATTGTTTACTTTAAAAATTGATTTTATTGAAAATAAATTCCCAAGATTAAGACAAGTCATGAGACAATCTTTACCACGTGTATCCACTGATTGGAGTAATACACAAGTATATCTTATTCCAGAATATGAATTTTCAGGGATATCTATAAATTTGAAAGGGCGAGAGCCACAAGGTGTAGTTGAACAGAAAGAATATGAAAAATTAAGGGATCACATAATCAGAGAATTATATAATATAAAAGATCCTGAAAATAATGAAAGAATTATAGAGAATGCACTAAAAAGAGAGGAAGTTTACTATGGCCCATATTTAGATAAAGCACCAGATATTTTGGTTTTAACAAAAAATCAGAAGTATCAAATAAGTTTAAAATTACACAAAACTGTATTAACTTCCTTCAATGGATTCGACCACAGTATGAACGGAATTTTTATTTTCTTTGGTCCAGACGTTAAGAGAGATGTGAAAATTGGGGGGGTAAAAATTTTTGATCTTGCTCCAACTATTTTGCATATTCTCAATACACCTGTACCAAGAGATATGGATGGTCGCGTTTTAAAAGAGGTATTTAGAGAGGATTCTGAACTTGCTACTAAAGAAATAGTATATCAGGAAGTTGAAGAAAAGGAAAAAATCAAACAAAAAGTAGGAGAATTAAGATCGCTTAAAAAAGTATAAAGCCCTCTTGAAAATATTGATATCTTCATCAGAGAAAGTCCTCATGATTAAGAGAGTTGCAAAATAGACCAAAATTGCTGAGAAAATGACTAAAATTATATTAAAATTTTTTACACCACATAAAAATAAACCCATCAAAAAAGCACAGCTTAGTGGTTTAGTAGATATACTAAGTGGTGGAGAAAATTGCAAATATTTTGAGATAAAGTAAATATTGGCACCGAGTATCATTACCTTTGTTATTACTGTTGCAATTGCTGCACCGTTGTAGCTCCAAATGGGTATTAAAACGAGATTAAGAGGTATATTGATAAGAGCACCTAATGTAACGCTAATAGTGCTTAATCTTTGATTATTACTCGAAACTAAAAGATTAACCATTATTGCATTTATAGAAGCTAATAAAAGTGCCCATATTAATATCTGAAGTGGAGTTATTGAACTTATATATTTGGCAGTATAAACTAATGGAATAATTTTATCGGCAATTATAGTTGTACCAACAGCAATTGGTAGCATGATAATTAAAATATATTTAAAACTAAGTTTATATATTTTCACCAACCTTTCTTCTGAAGTCTGAAAGGATTCGGACATTATAGGGAAAAGCGATATTAGAATTGCACTTGGAATAAGTGTTAAAGGATTTGAGAGGCTGTAAGCTGCAGAATAAATTCCAACTGGAGCATCTCCAACAATTAGTGAAAGCATGATGATATCAGTTCTGAAATGGATTACCGAAATAACACTAAAAATAGCAAGAGGTAAAGATTCTTTAATTAAAAATTTTAGTAGCCCAAAATCTATTTCAAATTTTGCGTGTACAAGTTTTCTAGAAAATATATAGCTGAGTAAAGTTTTTACTGATTCAGAAAATACAATTATAAGAAATATTTGTGTAAGACTACCTTTCAAAACGAGTATTACCCATAAAATCAATCCTGCCGAAATTAACCTTGAAGTGATTTTTGGAATTACATTGTATTCCATTCTTAAATTCGCCTGAAATATTGTAGCATAAAAGTCACTAAAGGAGATAAATATAAGGTAAAAAGTAGCAATGTAAACGTATTTTTTTGTATCTTCAGGATATTGCAAGAATGATATAACTGCGATTGAAGCAATAAATGCTAAAATCGTTAGCGTTATTCTAATTAAATATGCATTTCCAACTATTTTAGGAGCATCCAGTGGATTGCGAGAAAGTTCTCTAACGAGGATTTGCTGAAGTCCCAAGTCTGTAACAATGTTGAAAAATGCTATATATGCGAAAACAAAACTGTACTTACCGAAACCTGCTGTGCCGAGATATCTTGCAAGATAAATTATGACTATTGTAGATATTAACTTGAAAGCAATGTTTCCAGCGAAAAAAATTCCAGTGTTTTTTGCAATTTTTTGTACTATTGTCATTGTAATTCCCTTCTATCCAAGCATGTATCTAGCATTAACTTAGCTAATCTTTGTTTATTAAAACTTGTTATTATTTTTATATTATGACGATGTCTTTAATTCTTGGAGGTTCCAGAGATCAAAGATACAATTAGTTTCAATAAGCTAAAATTTGGAGATTATGGTTAAAATTGGAAATGCTTATTTACAAGTTGGGAATTTTATAGTTAGATACCTAAGGGAATACTAATGATTATCATAGTTATCAGAAAGATATAAAAAGCTTCGTACTAATCCAAATTTGATAAGATGTCTGCAGAAAGTAATAAATCGAGAACTCTGAGAATCTGCTTTCACTTTTTTTTTGCAGTAAGCTTGGCCTTTGCACTGATTATTTTAGTTCCCAACATGGTTTCAGCAATTGAGATAACTGAATGGAGTAACACGAAAACCAACGATAATGATTTAATTTTTCTTGTGAATAGGGGGGAATCTATAACATTCTCAATAACAACTGATACTCAACCCCAACAATATTTCTGGTATGTAAATAATATAAACCAGAGAGTTAACGATTCAACGTTCACATGGACTGTTCCCAACTATAATGGAACCTGGAACATAATGGCTGAAGTAAGAGAACCTAATATGCCTGTAGTTGGTGTAAACTTGAGCAAATTCGCCTTTAAGGTGTGGAGTGTTACAACAACAGTAATCAATGTAACTCTTCCAACTTCCGGATGGACTGTACAGCAAGCAATAGATAGCTTACCAGCAGATGGAGGTATTGTTGAGCTAACAGAAGGAGTATTTGATGTATCATGTGTAGACGTTAGTTGCAATAATTCACCAATATGGATTAACAGAAGTAATATTATCCTAAGGGGAGCAGGTCCAGATAAGACACTAATAAATGCTACTGAGGACATAGTTAATAACTCAATAGTTCTTATTTCTACAGAGCCAGATATGGGAAATAGATTGAGTGAATGGATAGCTCAAGGTAAGCCAAATACACCCGAGAGTAAGTATCCGTCCCTCAATTCTGCTATTATTGATGTATATGTTCATGGTCACTCCATATCAAGATATGTATGGAAATGGACTGACTATTTTGATAATAATGCAGGTATCGTAGTTGGAAATGTCACAAATGTCACTGTTTTTAATGTTCGAGTTGATAACACCGTTAATGGACTTCAACCGACGCTAATGTATAGAATATACGTGATTAATTCTACATTTGAAAGAAATTATGCTAATTCTGATATGGCACAGGCAGTACAAAAAAGTATTTTCAGAAACAGCAAATGGATTAATCCCCTTGGTGGGGCAAACAACTGGAAACTTAATGGGTATTGTGATTACAACAAAATCATATATAATGAAATATCTAATTATAGGAAATCTAAGAATGAAGATGGCCTGTACATATATTCTGGCAGTGATTATAATACTGTCGAGAATAATAACATAATTGGAAATGGAATTAATGGAGTACACGTTCTTTACTCGTATGGTAGCGTAATAAAGAATAATATTATTGCCTACAGTTATGGACGAGGTGGAACATTTGGAGGACATGGAATACATATTCACAGTGGTACAGGGGGTTCACGAATAATAGACCACACAATAGTCGGAAATCTAATTTATGGTAATATGGCTAGTGGTATACATATTAGTGAATACACTGGACTCAAGGGTGGAATGACTATTATAAAAAATAATGTCATTTATGGGAACAATGAAAGTGGTCTTCATCTTGAAAGAGCTAACGCTTATCTCGTCAAGAACAATATAATTGTAAACAATGGTAAATACGGTATAAATTATACGGGAGAAGCTATTGAAGGTTTGAATCTATTATATAACGATATCTGGAACAACACTCTCGGCAACTACAATGGCATTTCTGCAGGAACAGGCGACATTTCAGTAGACCCTCTCTTCGCAGACCCTGAAAACGGAGACTTCCACTTAAAATCGACACAAGGCAGATGGGGTCCTACAACAAACTCATGGGTTTACGACGATGTAGATAGCCCATGTATAGACGCTGGTGACCCAGCAGACGATTTTTCGAATGAACCACTACCAAATGGTGGCAGAATCAACATCGGAGCTTATGGAGACACACCCGAGGCATCTAAAAGTCCAGTAGGCACGCTAATGGGTACAGTAACGGATGACACAGGCAGTCCTATTGAAGGAGCTACAGTAACAGCCGAAACATACTCTACAACAACAAACAGTATGGGTGGATACACACTAAACTTACCAGCAGGAAACTATACAGTAATAGCATCAGCATCGGGCTATTATGACCAATCTGTGGAGGTTGAAATACACGAAGCCCAGACGAGCATTGTGGACTTCAGCCTTATACCAGAAGCCCCACTTGGTATAACAATTTTATCCCCAGAAAATAATAGAATATATAAAACCAAGATCATCCCCTTCAACTTCATTTCAGACAACCCCTTAGATACATGCATCCTCTCAGTAGACAACACAGCAAACCAGACCATTGACTGTCAAAATCAATCAGTCATCAGCAGAGAGTACGAGCCAATACAAGCATCAGCTTGGTATCATTTCAATGGCAATGCATTAGATTCATCAGGCAATAATAACAATGGAGTGATAAATGGAGCGGAATTTACATTAGGAAAATTTGGCTCAGGTTTGTATTTTGATGGCAACGATTATGTGGAAGTGAATGATTCACCAAGTTTGGATGGCTTTGATGAAATAACAATAGAAGTCTGGGTTAAACCAATTCTAGGACAGAGAGGTTCTATAGTCAACAAGTACCTCTATGATTACTCGATACCAATAAATGAGAGAGTGTATGAGTTGGATATAACTGCAGACGGACACGTCAACTTTGCTTTAAGCTCCAACGGAACTTCAGCAGGAACTGTATGGCTCAAATCAGCCAATACAATACCAAACAACACCTGGACTCATATTGTGGCAACTTCAGATGGTAATACAATGAGAATATATATCAATGGAGAGCAGGATCCGAATACCGCTGTTGCTCCATCATCAATCCACTCATCATCCTACAATTTGTATATTGGAGCATGGAAATATTCACCCACTGATATGGACGATTACTTCGTTGGTAAAATAGACGAGCTAAGAATCCTGAACAGGTCTCTTTCCCAAGAACAAATTATATCAGATTACGCTTTGGGTGTTGGGGAGCACTCTATAACTCTTTGTGGTAGAGATACTGCTGGTAATTGGAATTCATCCACAGTATACTTTACCATCCAGTTAACTGATAAAACACTAAATTCATGTGATTCTAATGGTATAGTGAAGAATGTCTTTACAGATGAAGATATTTATGCTAAAGGTACAAACTTTTCTGCTAACAGTGAGGTTGATGTTTATATAGTAGACAATCCAGAATCAAGATGGACAGATGGAGTGAATATAAGTTCTTTCAGTAATGTTAGAAACATAACAACAGTGTCAACGAATGAGAATGGAGATTTTCTAACGTTAGTCTGGAGTAACCCTGAAGAAGGAGAATACGACATAATAGCTGATGCCAACAGAGATGGTTATTACAATGCATCAACAGATGCGGTCGATGATGTCTCAGCAGAGCCGGGAGTAACGGCAACTGTAACATCAACCCAGATCCTGATCAACGACTTGGAATTCGGCGATGTTGTGGATAATGATTCCACGTATTACTATCTGACATCAGAAGGAACTGTAAGCATCTCCGAAGGGGAAAATGCAACAGGAATAATACCTTTCGCAGTAATACAGGGAGGTGGAACTGTACAGATATCACTGGGAACAAACAAAACCTTACCACAAAATGCAACTATATATCTGGACGATGACACGGTCATCAACGAAGACGATTCAAGCATGGTTATTATCAGAGGAAATGAAAGTAATCTAGCAGAGATTATTGGTACCATCACAATAACAGCAGAAAATATCTATGCTTTCCTGAAAACTGGAAATGAAGGAGAGTTTGCAGTTGACGTTGTATTGACTATTTCGTAAACCTTAGTTGTTTATTTTCTAAAAAACTTTTTAAGTTATAAGGGGAAAGTAAGAATGGTGGAATCCATGAACATTTCAGAGATTGAGAAGAAATTAGTTGAGCTGGATAAGAATCTCCATTTAATACTGGAGATGATTAGAAAAGCAAAGAAGTCCGAAGAAGATATCGTAGAATCCGTAGCTGGAGCTTGGGGATACAATGTTGATAGCGTAGACTTCGTAAGGGAATTAAGAAGAATGAAATCGGAATTATGATCCTTTTTATTGATACTTCAGTTTTTGTAGATGTTTTACGCTCTAAACCGGATAAATCATCCAAATCGTTATTTAAGAGTTTACAAAATGAGAATAGTGGATATACTTCTGTTATAACGATTGCAGAGCTAAGTGTGGGTGCATATAAATCCCCAAGAAAAGACGCTTTAAATAAAACATTCAAGCTGTTAACGCTTGTAAATGTACTTGATTTGAACAAAGAGATTGCAGTAGAAGGTGGAAGAATTTATGCTGAATTAGTAAAAATAGGTAAAGAAATTGAATTAAATGACTGTTTAATTGCTGCAACATCTCTCTCATTGGGTATTAGGAAAATAGTCACAAAAGATGTCGAGCACTTTAAAAGAATAAATGGTATTGAAGCTGTAATTCCTGAGGACTTAGGTTTTTAGGAAAGTTGAATTAGAGTGCCAAAATCTTGCTGATAATAATCCCCCTACTGCCATTTAACCCCAAATTGTTACGGGGAGGAGAACAATTGAAACATCACTTTGGAGCCAATGAATCTCTCCCGAATATTGCAAAATTTATTTTACTTCGATGATGACACAGTGATCAACGAAGGCGATTCAAGTATGGTTGTTATCAGAGGAAATGAGAGAAATTTAGCAGAAATTACCGGTACCAGCACAATAACAGCCGAGAACGTATATGCTTTCCTCAAAACTGGTAATGGTGGAGAGTTCGCAGTTGACGTGGTTTTGACTATTTCATAAATTCCACGTAGCTGCTATTCTTATTTACAATAAATCAAAAAGGTTAAGTTGCTGAAAAAGAGAATAAAACCCATGCAACAATCAATGGATAAAATCATAGAAATCATATTCCTCGTAGAGGAGGATGAAGAAGGGGGTTACATAGCTCAGGCTCTTGGCCACTCTATTTTTACTCAGGCTGATGATCTTGAGGAATTAAAAAAGATGGTGAAAGAAGCTGTGGAATGCCATTTTGATGAAAATAAGCCGCAAATAATAAGATTGCACATTGTTAAACAGGAGATTTTAACCCTATGAAACTTCCAAGAGACCTGAGTGGAATTGAACTTGCTAAACTTCTTAGAAGATATGGCTATGAAATAACTCGCCAAACAGGAAGTCACATAAGATTAACAGCCTTCCATGAAAAGAGACATCATTTAACCATTCCAAGGCATAAATCACTCAAACCAGGGATTCTCAATGCTATTTTAAAGGATGTAGCTAACAACTTGGGTAAAAGCAAAAAAGAGATTATTGAGGAACTTTTTGGTTAAATTTTTATGAGAGAAACATTTCAATAATTCGATACGCCAAAAAAGTGTGAGAAAATCCTTTGCCACACACTTGATAAATGTGAGGAGCTAAAGGGACATTAAAGAGGCATAAGATCTTATCATTTTAATTATAAAAATACCCAATTCGAATTGCCTATCGAATTGTTGAAGATGAGAAAAGGATAGAGATTGTCTTGGTAAAAACACGAGAAAGTTTCTACCAGATATTGAGGCGAATTCTAGAGAAATAGAGACTAACAAAACTCTACAAAAAGAGAGTGGCAAAGTTGCCTACAAACTATCAGTCCTCAAATACAATAAATCCCTCTTCCTCAACTACAAACAACTTATTCTCAAAGTCTTTAACTATCTCCAACAGTAATGATAGGGCTTTTACTATTTTATCTGGCTTGGGAGGATGTATTTGAAATATAACAATCCCAAAATAGTTGCTTGGAGGATATAAAATGTGATTTGAGAAATCTGAATCTCTTGTAAGTAATACAGCTTTCTTCTTTTTTGCCAACGACATAACCACGTTATCTTCAATACCTTTTGGAACGTATTCTTCCAAAAAATCCTTGTCTTCAAGAAATTTCTTTACAGCTCATGAGATCTCATCCAGTAGAAACCTTGAACTTGACATGATATTCCTTTTTGATAATTTTAGCAGCGTAGTCTAGGGCTTCTCTAATCATTTCTTCATTTAAACCCGGGTCTCTTTGATGCTCATTCCAGAAGCAAGCAGTTCAAGAACATCACTAACCAAAATCCTTGTTCCCTTAAAAACTGGTTTTCCGTGACATATTTTTGGGTTGGCTGTTATCCATTTCATCAATTTATTTATGGCATAATTCTAGATATGTCTTTCGATTAACTCAATGGGATTTATGGGATTTATCAAATTGAAGAAAATTCGCCTGTATAGGGGAGTGAAACAATTGAAATTCCTTCTTGGACTACATAATATAAATCCTACCACAAAATACAACTATCTACTTGGATAATGACATTTCATCAACGAAGAAGATCTGACTATAGTTATTATCAGAGGGGTTATTGACAATACAACAATAACAGCAGAGAATGTATACGCTTTCCTCAAAACAGGAAATAAGGAGAATTTACAGTAGATGTGGTTTTGACGATTTTATAAATCCAATATACTCCACATCCACTCAATGATCTACAAGAGGGGAGAGGGATTAAAAAAGTCATTTGACTAGTTCATCTGGCTCTTTTACATTAATTAAGTCAGTAGCTTTCTTTCCCAAGCTTTTATCCCTTGAAGCGAAAGCTATAGCATTCTCATGAACAGCAACGGATATAGCAACAGCATCATATGGATCAAAGTGCCTTTCCATGAAGTAAACAAACGCATCCGCCATTATAACTTCCGTAGGAATTATGAATTTGATTCCATATCTTCTCAAACTTTCAATAGCTTTTTTTACTTCCTGATTCTTATTTTTTGTATATACTCTTACGGCATGAAGTATTTCCATGACTGTTGTAATTCCCATTATGCCTGTAAATTCCCCAAGTTCTATCTTCTCTAGAAGTTTTCCTGAACTTCTCCATAGTTCTCTTCCCGTTTTTGGATCTGTTTCCTTTCGCCATAGATTCAGTACTATATTTGCATCTACATAAACTATCATAGTTTAGCTCTTCTTAACTCTCGTATAAGGTCAACAGAGCTTTTATTTTGTGGGAAAATGCTCTCAAAAAGCCCAACATCCTTCCATATCTGCACTTCTTCTTCTTTTTTAGCCCTTAATATTTCCACCACTTTATAGATCCTGTCTATGTCTTCTAAACTGAAGCCCATGCTTTTCTTAGATTCTCTAACCTTAAAAAACTTATGTAATTCTAACTTGTAACTTCCAATTTAGTTTCAAACGCAGAGCGGTCTGGCGGCATGCAAATAAGTTCTTATTTGAATAAAACAACAGTAACCACAAATGAGAACGGAGAATTTCTTGCACTAATCTGGAGTAACCCTGAAGAAGGAGAATATGACATAATTGCTGATGCTAACAGGGATGGTTATTACAATACATCAACTGATGTAATTGATGATGTCTCAGCACAACCAGAGGTAACAGCAACCGTAACATCAACCCAGATTTTCGTAAACAATCAGGAATTCGGTAATGTGACACCGAGCGTTCAGCATTACTTTAAATCCGAAAATGGTCCGATTGAGAAGGTTAGCGATGGTGAGGTAGCGGTTGATATAGCAAACTTCTCCTTTATTGATTTCTCTTCAGACAGCGGATACGTTGAGATAGGGATAGGAGAAAATATGAGCTTACCCGATACAGCCATGCTCCTGATAGATGATGATAAAATACCAAACATCAACGTATCAGATGATTCAAACCAGATTCAGATAACAGGGATAAATGGTACTGCTTCAATCACATACAGTGGTGAAAACGGTGATAACAGGATCTCATATACTTCAGATGGACACATTTATTATTTCTGAACACAGGTTCTGCGGAAAATGGAGACATATTGGTTGATATAGTGCTGAGGGCTGAATAATTTTATTTAGGGTGCTTACAAAATTACCAACAAAATACCAATTCTAACATCTCAATACTCTAAATAACAAACCCATATAACTCCCTACAAAAAGATACATAGC
>MTMJ01000055.1 GCA_002010045.1 Archaeoglobus sp. JdFR-22
AGTTTTTACCAGCTAGCTCAGAGAATCAGTTTTGCGGAGAAGTGGGTTAAGGAATTTTTGAATTTTGGTTAAGTAAGTTATGTCAAATACTATAAATAAAAAAATATTCAAAATACTTACCTATATAAGCGGTATCAAATAATAAATAAAAAAGAATCGGTCAGTGCCATTCCCACTCGACGAATGGCTCCTCAAGGTCAACCATTGCATTTACCATTAGCTCAACAAGTCCGCTGTATATTATCCTGCACTTATCCCATATTCCATAGTGAACAAACGCATCTCTTGTTGCTCCTTTGCAGTTGGAACACGGCAGGCAGAAGTACTTGTTTATATCAGGCGAGATGCAATCGCTGAAAGCCTCAAGAACCTGCTTCACCTTCATTCTCGCACTCAGCTTGTTTCTGAACTCAGGAAAATTCATCGACTGCATTATAGCGAATCCGCTACCTCCACCACAGCAGTAATTGTAAACACCATTTGGACTCATCTCTCTGAACTGCGGTGCAATAGCCCTGAGAATCTTTCTCTGCGGCTCAACAATACCCATGAGCCTTACGACATTGCATGGGTCATGTAGTGTAACCGGGAAGTCGTTTTTGTCGGGATCAAGGTTAAACCTGCCCTTTCTGTAGAGATCCCAAAGCAGAGTCAGGCAGCTTTCCCTCGGTATGTTGTACTCGTCGTGGAATACTCTGTCGGCAATAATCGTTATTGCCTTGTGCGCATGCCCGCATTCTCCGATAACTATTTTATTGACGTCTAGCTTTCTCGCAATTTCCGCATGTTTCAACGCAACTCTGGCAAGCTGAACGTCGTCATACCATACACCATAGTTGACTCCATCATATCCGACCATTTCACTGCTGAGTGTCCAGCTCAAGCCCGCTTCTTCGAAAAGAATTGCAAATGCTGCAGGGTTTTCGGGCCATGATAAATACTCTCCAGCATTATGAATCAGCAGTATATCTGCACCTTTTTCATCAACAGGGATTTTTATTCTCTTTCCAATTTTTTCTTCTATGTCATCCTCGATAAACTCAATTATGTCGGCAAATCCTTCGGGTGTTAAACCGGTGGAGGAACCCTTCTCGAGATGCTGCACTGTTCCAAGCTCGTGAAGTGGTTTTGGAGCAATTCCAAGTTCTGCACTGAATAGCTTTCTGATTTCATGAGTAATAAGTCCATTATCGACTCCGATCGGACACCTCTGCGCACACCTTCTGCATAAAGTACACCTGTATGCATCTTCTGCCAGCCTCAGGACAGTATTCGCATTTAGCTCAATATCTGCCCCGACAAACTTACCGAATATTTTTCCAGATTTTGTGAGGTATTTTTTGATAATTCTTCTTACAATCTCTGCTCTGTATGTAGGTCTATAAATCTCCTTTTTTCCGCTTGATAGGTAAACGGGACAGGCATCACTGCACGTCTGACACTGTGCACAGTACTCAAATGAGAGCATCAAAGGTTGTAAAAACTCCCAGTTATTGTTCTCGGACAGTAGCTTCTTCAGTCCGTTAAGAAACTTCTGAACAAGTTCTTTTTCTTCCACCCCGTTTTTGGGCATTGGCATATCAATTCCAATGTATCCGTCCAGTTCAGTAACATAATCCTTCTTCCAGTCAGGCTTTGGATCTGTTAATGGTGGCTCATCCTCTGGACCTTTAAAAGGGGCTGGTAATGGCATTAAATCCTCAAATCTGATTTTGACAAGCTGTTCATTTAATGGTTTACTGATATCCTGAAGTCTTGTATCATCTTTACTCATTTTTTCACCCCCTCATTTTACCTCACATGCCTCCTTTTTTTCACCCCACGGCTCAACACATGTTGCTTCTTCTGCCCATGTCATTCCGGGCACGTAGTGGGGTGCAGCCCAGTCCACACGATATTTCAGAACTTCTCTGACCTTGTCCTCAATGTGGCTGCCTCTGAGGTTCGGCTCATCATCCCAGTAGACCTTGTGAAATGTGAAATACTTGCCAACAAAATGCGACATCTTTGTGAATGGAATATATACAAAGAGCAGTTCAAGAAGAATCACGTGGGCTGTAAGAACACCATTCAGTTGTGGAAGATCAGTTGAACCGAATGAAACTAAAGAGGTCATATATGCTCTTGCCGTGCTAAAATTGTTATCAACTGTTAACCATGCATATGCTCCCAGTATAAAAACCACAAATATGAAGAGCAGGTTGAAGTAGTGCAGAGGAGTACTCCACTTCCTCATACCTGTATCAACAAATCTCACAATCAATGTGCCGATGCAACCAAGAGTACCGAGAATAATTCCCAGACTTCCAGTTAGAAGTGTAAGATAATATATTAGCTGTGACCATGGATGTGTTGACTGTATTGAGAGTCCAGCATACGCCTCTGTCAACCCACCAACAAAAAGCAACGCAAGCCATGCGAGAATGAGGTAGATGCCGAGATGGAAGGGGTATGTTACAATCCAGAGGTCTCTCTTGTATTCAAATGCCCTTTTTATAAATAACATCTCTGCAAGCATATCTTTCAGCTCACCTGCAAGAGTTGTCTCTCTCGGTTTTGTCCACCAGTCCGGTTCTTCATAATATGAGCCACCGTATTCGCTTCTCCCTTTCTCGTGAGGGACGGGATATAACTCCCACCTTAGATGTATGGGCATACTCGACCATTTTCTCCACTTTGCCAAAACTGCAACTATAAAAATTGCAAATGCAACATACGAAGAAAGTTGCAACAGCGAAATTGCCATCGAACTGACACCTCCGTTTTTTATATCATCCAAAACTAATGTTATATAATTCTTTTTGTTTCTTATCCTCAATCTTATAGCAAAATTTACATAGAATATAGTAAATGAACGAGATATTGTAATAATTTAGAAATCAGGCGGCTACAAACTGATTAAGATATAATAAATCGATTTTTAGTTTCAAAAAGAATTGCCGAAAATCCTATTTTTAATCTAAAGAATTTTTCTTATATTATAACAAAAAACAAGAATAATAAATTTTAAAAATCTTTTGAAATATAGAAAAATTTAAAATTTTATTATTTCAAAGTGGAATTATTATAGACTATTAGTTCAGATTACTGTTAGCTTATCTTTTTGGGGATATTTCAATTTAATTATAAGTTATTGTTATTTTAAAATTGCTTATTGATTAATTGGATTTTCCTTTTGCATCTTTTAATTTACTTATAATTTATTTTGAAACCTTATAAATTCGAAAAACTTATATGGTAAATGAATTTGAGACATCAACATTAGGAGGTGAAGAATGTCAGAAACACCTATGCTTGATGAGTTAGAGAAGGGGCCGTTTCCGAGTTTTGTAACAGAGATTAAAAAGGCAGGAGAGACCAAGGAAGCAGCAAGAGATCTCTTGAGGTTGCTTGAGCGCTCTTATAAAGACAAGAAGACACACTGGAAGCATGGAGGAATTGTAGCTGTTAAAGGATATGGTGGTGGGGTTATCGGGAGATATTGCGATTTGCCAGACGAGTTTCCAGCCGTCGCTCATTTCCATACTGTTCGTATAAACCAGCCAACCTCCAAGTTTTATACAACAAAATCATTGAGAGCAATCTGTGATATATGGGAGAAAAGAGGAAGTGGAATAACCAACTTCCACGGTTCAACTGGAGACTTTGTTCTTCTGGGAACATTTACAGAAGAACTGCAACCACTCAGAGATGATTTAGCAGAACTTGATCCACCATTCGATATTGGTGGTAGCGGTTCTGATTTAAGAACACCCAGCGCCTGTATAGGTCCTGCGAGATGTGAATGGGCATGTTACGATACACTTGATGTGTGCTATGAAATGACCAAGGAATATCAGATGCCTCTTCATCGACCGATGTGGCCTTACAAGTTCAAGATAAAGTGCTCTGGTTGTCCGAATGACTGTGTTGCAGCAAAAGCGAGGTCTGATTTCGCAATAATAGGCACATGGAGAGATGACATCAAAATTGACCAGAATGAGGTAAAGGAGTATGCGAAGATAATGGATATTCAGGCAGAAGTTGTTGATTTATGTCCCACTGGCTGCATGTCATGGGATGGAAGTACTCTGAGTATAGACAACGCAAACTGTGTCAGATGCATGCATTGCATAAACAAGATGCCAAAAGCTCTTGCTCCGGGTGATGACAGGGGTGCAACTGTGCTTATAGGGGCAAAAGCACCCATGCTCGATGGTTCAACAATCGGATGGGTATTCCTCCCGTTCGTAAAGCTTGAAAGGCCATATGATGAACTCAAAGAGACACTCGACAACCTCTGGGAATGGTGGGATGAAGAAGGAAAGTTCAGAGAAAGAGTTGGAGAGTTGATCTGGAGAAAGGGAGTAAGAGAGGTATTGAAAGTCCTTGATATCGAACCATCACCGTACATGGTAAGCAGTCCGAGAAATAACCCATTCATGTTCTTTGACAAGAGCGAACTTATACACTCGGATTACATCAAAGAACTTGAGAGGAGAGGAATAAAGTTGAAAGGAGAAGAGTGAGGGGGGATAAAAATGGTAGACTGGGAAGAACGACAGAAGGAATACTGGGACTTCATAGCAAAGAGAAGGGAAAAAGATTACTTTTCAGACTTCGGTCCTCCACACTATAGCTTGATGCTTCCTCCAGTTGTGAAGGACAATTATGGCAAGTGGAAGTACCACGAAGTGGTGAAATGTGGAGTCCTTAAACACGTTTCAGAGAGTGGAGATGTGGTCTATTCTATAAGGGCAGTCACTCCAAGACTGTTGAGCATTCAGACAATCAGAGATTTCTGTGATATTGCTGACAAGTACTGCGATGGATATATCAGGTGGACAACGAGAAACAATGTTGAATTTCTTGTGACTGATGAAAGTAAAATTGACCCGCTTATAAATGATCTCAAAGCAATGAAACCTGCATATCCTGTGGGCGGTACACATGATGCTGTAACAGGAAAATACGCATTGTCAAATATAGTTCATACGCAGGGATGGGTTCACTGCCACACACCAGCTATTGATGCATCGGGTATCGTTAAAGCTGTAATGGACGAGTTATTTGAATACTTTGAGGAGATGAAGCTCCCTGCGTTATGCAGAATATCATTAGCCTGCTGTGCAAACATGTGTGGTGCTGTGCACGCATCTGACATAGCAATTGTAGGTATCCACAGAGCTCCACCGTTAATTGATGATGACGGTGTGAGAAGGATGTGCGAGCTGCCTTCAACAGTTGCATCCTGCCCGAATGCGGCAATAAAAATGAAGCCAAAGGAGAAGACTGTCGAGGTAGATTCAGAAAAGTGCATGTTCTGTGGCAACTGCTATACGATGTGCCCCGGAATGCCGATGTTTGACCCGGAGAATGACGGGACTGCAATAATGGTGGCAGGAAAGATATCAGCAGCAAGAAGCGACCCTGCACTTTCCAAAGTGGTCGTACCGTGGATTCCAAATGAGCCGCCAAGATGGCCAAAAGTAGTGGATGCTGTGAAGAAGATACTCGAAGCCTGGGCCAGTGATGCCAAGAAGCACGAAAGAATTGCTGAATGGGTCGAGAGAATTGGCTGGGAGAAGTTCTTTGAGAAAACCGGTCTGGAGTTCACACAGCACCTGATAAACGACTACAACAGGACACCGTATATATACGCTCAGCTCAGAGCATCGACCAACTTCAGGTGGTAAGCTACCCCAGAGCTCAATGGTGACCACGCATGGCATATACAGAGGAAGACAAACAGAAAGTTCTCGAAAAGATGAAGGATAAAGCCTGGAAGACGAGAGATCTTGCCAAAATCCTGAAATTAAATAAAAGGGATGTTGACAAGATTGTTCAGGAATTAATTATGGAAGGAAAGGCAGATTACTGGTCTTCCGGCTCTACAACCCTTGTAACTTCAAAAGAATTTCTAGAAGACATGGAAAGGCGGAGATCTAAGGGTTAATCCAATTTTATTTTTTTTGATTTTTGAGTTTTTTGGAATTTTGCTTAAGTTTACAACCTCTTTGATGATTTTTAGGCTTACCGAAAAATTAAAATACTTTTGGCTTAAAAGTTAAAATGGCGAGGAAAATATGGAGCTAAAAGAAAAAGTCCTTGAAACAATAAAAAATATGTGTGAGTGTGGAGGGCTTGCAGCGAAACCTCGAATCTATGCAATTGCAAGATTTTTACACGCTGACAAGGCTGACGTTATCAATGCAGTTGACGAACTTGTGGCAGAGGGAATTGTTGAATACAGATCAGATGTTCCGAGTGAGTCCCACATCTGTATTGTTCTCAAACGGAAGAAGTACAAAGTTTCGGAAAAGAGAGCTAAGATGAGAAAGCTTGCTGAAGAGTTTTATTTAATTCTCCAGAGATCCGAAGGTTGCCCATTTGAGACTTACAATAAAATAATTGACAAGGGATATAAAGATGAAGACATGAGAATCATGTTTCGTCTGCTTTATCGCTGGGTTGAGTGGCAGAAACTGAGCGGATTTGGAGGAAGAATTTACTACAATTATTTCAAGTTATTGGAGGAATATACATGACCGGGAATATGAAAGTAGCGGCATCAACCAATAGAGGTGGACTGGAAGATAAAGTAACAGAAATATTTGGCAGGGCAGGAAGTTTTACTGTAATCGAAATCGAAAATGGTGATGTCAAATCTGTGGAAGTTATGGAGAATTTTGCAGGTAGAGGCAGTGGTGCCGGTATATCTGCTGCACAACTCATTGCAGATAAGGGGGTTGAAGCATTGCTGACCGGGAGAGTTGGTCCAAATGCACTTGACGCTCTGAAGTCAGCAGGAATAAAAATATACAATGCTGGGGGCATGAGTGTCAGGAAGGCTTTAGATGAGCTTTTAAATGGTAAACTTAGTGAAATTAATGTAGCAAGTGCTGGAAGAAGGCGTGGCTGGTGAGAACATAACTCCAAAGGAAAGAAGAATAACATAAAAATGAGGATAGCGGTTGCTTCGGGAAAAGGTGGTACCGGGAAGACAACAGTGGCAGTAAATATTGCTTTTATTGAAAACATAAGTATTCTGGATTTGGATGTGGAAGAGCCTAATGATTATATTTTCCTGAAAAACATTGAGACAGATTATGAAGATAAAGTCTACAGGCCTGTCCCGCATGTCTTGAAGGAGAAATGCACAGCCTGTGGAAAGTGCAGAGAAGTCTGTGAGTTCAATGCTATAATAGCTCTTAAAGATTCTGTAGTTGTTTTTCCGGAGATATGTCACAGCTGTGGTGCATGCAGTTATTTTTGCCCTGAAAATGCAATAGAAGAAGCTAAAAGAAAAATAGGAAGAATTGTGAGTGTTCACGGTTCTGGCAACTCTGAACCAATTCATCTGGTATATGGTGAACTTGTTGTAGGTGAGGCATCCCCTGTTCCACTGATACAGGAAGTGAAGAAAAGGGTAGGAAAGGATGCGATTCTTGATTGCCCGCCTGGCACGTCATGTCCAATGGTTGAGGGGATAAGTGGTTCAGATTTTGTAATACTCGTAACTGAACCAACTCCTTTCGGATTTCACGATTTAAAACTTGCAGTTAACGTTGTGGATAAACTGGGAATTGACTACGGGGTGGTGATTAACAAATATGAAGGAACCTTTAATGAAGTCGAGAGATTTTGTGAGAAACAAGATATCGAATTACTCGGAAAAATCCCCTTCAGTGTTGAAATAGCTGAAAAATATTCCAGAGGTGAGATTCTACATGAATACAGGGATAACTTCAAAAAAATTTATGACAACGTGATGTCCAATGTCTGAAATTAAACAGTTGACGGTAATAAGTGGCAAAGGGGGAACTGGAAAAACCACAATAACAGCAATGCTCTCTTACTTGGCATATCCAGTCATTGCCGATTGTGATGTTGATGCCCCCAATCTGCATCTCCTACTCAACCCTGTTGTGGTTGAAGAGATACCATTTTGTGGTGGGAAAAAAGCATTTATTGATGGGGAATTATGCACGGAATGCAATCTCTGCTATGAGCTGTGTAGATTTGGTGCTGTAACCCTGAATGGAGAATACAGAATTGATGAAATGAGGTGTGAAGGGTGTGCACTGTGTTACAATGCCTGTCCCTCGGGTGCAATCTCAATGACCACACCTGAAACAGGTAAAATTTTCATCTCAAAGACCCGATATGGTAGTATGATTCATGCATCACTCAATCCCGGTGAAGAGAACTCAGGACAGCTTGTTTCAGAAGTTAGAGCAAAAGCAAGGGACATCTGCAAAGATGAAAATAAGAAGCTGTTGATTCTTGATGGTGCTCCGGGCATTGGCTGTCCTGTAATTGCATCACTCAATTCCGCGACCTTAGCTCTCATTGTCTCTGAACCGACTCTTTCTGGATTAAGAGATGCACAGAGAGTCCTGAAATTAACGGAACATTTTAAAATAAAGAGTGTAATGGCGATCAACAAGTTCAACCTGAACGAAGATATGGTACGAAAATTTGAGAAATTCTGTGAGAAAAGTAATATTGAAATTGTGGGAAAAATTCCATTTGATTTAGCTCTTCATTCTCAAATCTCCGGGTTAAAGTTTCCGTTTGAAGGTGAAGCAGCAGATGCAATTAATGATATGTGGGAAAAAATCTGTCCGATGTTGAGGTAAATATCAATTGAAAAAATAAATAAAAAAATTATTAATAGAATTACGTCAACGCCCTCTCTATTATCTCAAAATCTTTTGCAGGTATCTTTTGCATTACTCGAGTGTAGAGATGATTCTCTTCTCCAAAACTCAATTCTGGAAAAAGATTTTTTACCGGCGTCGCCTCTTCTGGAATTTTAATCGGTTTTAATCTAATCCTGTTTGAATGCAATTCACCTTTTACAGAGTTGAAAATTATTTTGCAGTCTTTGCATGTTTCAGATTCGACCTCAAACAAACCGCAAATTTTCAGCTCAATAGCTTTTCTTTTTTCATCCCCCTCAACAGCGCAGATTATTATTTTATCCCCTTTTTTAGCCTGTTTTATCAGTTTTTTATATACATTACATACTCCCCAGATTTTCTCATTTTTTATTACCGTCCAGTTTTCCGGGCTGGTAATACAAAACCAGTATGTCATAATTGATTGTCTTCATCAATCTATTTAAATTTTTTTATTATTTAAACTATAAGTTAATATATATGAACTAATCAATAAATATTATGAAAGATAGGCAGTCCGATTGCTATAGTTATACACAATAGAATCAACAGATTATTTTATTAATTTTTCAATGTTTTATTGATTTTAACATATCTTCGGGATTGGTATTTCTTTGTTTAGGCTTCCCGAAAAATTTAAGTAGCAGTTATGAATATAAATTCAATTGGTGATTAAAAATGCCATTCGGGGATAGGACAGGCCCAGAAGGGAAAGGTCCCAGGACGGGTAGAAGGGCAGGATATTGCTCTGGATACAAAATGCCGGGACATCTAAACAGAAATGTACGAGGACTTAGATACTTCTCTGGAAGAATGTCCAGATTCGGAAGATTCAGAGGTAGAAGATTCAGGAGGTGATTGTATGGGATATCCTGGATTTGGACCATGGAGCTATCTTCCACCGTGGGAAAGACCGGGATGGAGATATGGTTATGGTAGAGGATGGTGCTGGAGGACATTTCCTCTTGTGAGACCATATGGTGTGCATGAATTAACAGTTGAAGATGAGATTGACATGCTCGAAGAAGAGGCAAAATATCTGGAGGAGACGTTGAGCGAGATAAAGAAAAGGCTTGAAAAACTGAAAAAACCTTAATTTGTTTAAAATATTTTTTAGTTTTAATAAGTTCAAAGGTGTAGTAAAAAAAATAAATTAAGAAAGGGTTAATGCCGATGTTCTCTGCATGCGCTATCTACATCAGCCTCTGAAAGGTTGTTCTCTTTCCATTTCTCGATTATATCTCTTACTTTAATGGTTCCGGGATATCTGTACACCTTAATACCAAATTGTCTGAACATCATAATTGCTTTTGGGCCCAGATTTGTGCATAGAAGTACATTTATACCGTTATTTGCAAGAAACTCCGGCGGCTTTCCAGCTCCACCCATGTGTTCACCCCTGTTCATTAATACGTTTACCTCTCCAGTTTCTGTGTCATATACTGTGAATGTAGGTGCCCTACCAAAATGTTCGTAAACAAAATCCTCCAAACCTCCGGCATCGGTTGGAATTGCAATCTTCACAATATCACCTCCTGTTAAAGTCTCTTTTTTGTTTGTTTCCGTATTTCTCTTATTCTGCTGCCCGAATACGTTTAAGCTCTTACAATTCGGGCATTGTACATGTCTACCTGCTTTATGCAACTCTTCCCATTCATTGCGGCAATTACAACATCTAAACCTTCTTTTAATGACTGCATACTTGCCTTTTTTAATTTTTATTGCTCTACCTTCAACTAACGACTTAATGACTTTTCTTCGTCCACTTTTTAGCTCATTCCAGAATGCTCTGCGGGAGATACCCATTCTCTGTGCTGCTTCCTCCTGATGTAGTCCAATCAGGTCAATCAACCTCATTGCTTCGAGTTCTACACTTGTTATGATGGTTATTTCAGGATTTGATCCCATTGCATCCCTTGGTTTGAAATAAGTGACCTCTGGTTCAAGTTCAACTCTTCTAAGGCATTTGGGTCTTCCTTTTTTTGTCACTATTCTCTCATATGGGATTAAATATAAATAGTTTTTGCCTGATCATTTAAAATTAAAAAGTTTAATAATAAATTGCTATTAAATAATTTCACCTATTGTCTATAATCTAAAACTATTCGATATCATTAAACTAAAAAAAAATGATTACAAAAACTTAATCAAATAGAGACAAAACCATAATAAACAAAAAGTTTTAATAGTAGTATCACCAATACCCATTGCAGCTGGTATTAGTTAAAAGGCGTTTCGACGTCCACCTCCATAAACTAATACTGGCTGCATTGAAAAAACATATTTTTTATTTTATTTCGGTATAATTGAATAAAAGAATACTACAAAAAATGAGGAATTAATGGAATTCCCACTCAATATATGGCTCTTCGAGGTCAACCATTGCATTGACCATGAACTCAACAAGTCCAGTGTAGTAAGTACTGGTTTTCTGTGGCACCTGATAATATGAAAACATGTCTCTGATTGCTCCTTTGCAATTTGAGCATGGTGCACAAAGCATCTTGTTTATACTTGGATCTATGCAGTCTTTAAATGCATCCATTGTCTGCTTCAGTTTCATTCTGGTAGAGACTTTATTTCTCCACTCCGGGAAGTTCATCGACTGCATTATAGCGAATCCGCTACCTCCACCACAGCAGTAATTGTAAACACCATTTGGACTCATTTCTCTGAACTGCGGGCAGAGTGCTCTCAAAACTTTCCTCTGTGGCTCTACAACACCCATCAGTCTCACCATGTTGCATGGATCATGCAATGTAACTGGAAAGTCGTTCTTCTCTGGATCAAAGTTGATTTTCTTCTTTTTGACAATATCCCACAGTATGGGCATACAGCTCTGTCTGTAGACGTTGGTTTCGTCAGCCACAACCCTGTCTGCGATTACGGCAATTGCTTTGTGTGCATGCCCGCACTCTCCAACAACAATGCTGTTACAATCAAGCTTTCTTGCAGCTTCAGTATGCTTCAGAGCGATTCTTGCAAGCTGCATATCATCGTACCATACACCGTAATTGACACCATCGTAACCAACAAGTTCACTGCTCAAGGTGTAACTTATACCTGCTTCTTCGAAAAGAATCGCGAATGCTGCAGGGTTTTCGGGCCATGATAAATACTCTCCAGCGTTGTGAATTAACAGGAAGTCTGCTCCTTTCTCATCCACCGGAATCTTAATCTTTTTACCCGTCTTTTCTTCAATTTCTTCTTCCATGAACTCTACAATGTCTTTAAAGCCATCAGGTGTGAGGGCAGTTGATGAACCAACTTTTAGATGCTGGACTGTCCCGAGCTCATGCACTTCCTTATTTGCGAATCCCATTTCCTGAGCAAACAGCAATCTTATCTCTCTGGTTATCAACCCGTTGTTTATTCCAATGGGGCATCTTTGCTCACATCTCCTGCAGAGGGTACATCTCCATGAGACCTCTGCAAGCTTGGCAAGAGTATCCCAGTTAAGATCAATTTTGCCGGAAACAAAATCACTTTTTCCTTTTATGTATTTTTTGTAGATTCTTCTCAGAACCTCAACCCTGTATGTTGGTCTGTAGATTTCCTTCTTTCCACTTGCAAGATAAATAGGGCATGCATCAGCGCAGGCCTGACATTTTGCACAGTATTCAAGAGTTAGAAGTAAGGGTTGCAGAAAAGTCCAGTGGTCATTTTTTGTTAGCAATCTTTTGAAACCTTCAAGGAACCTTCTGACCATTCTTTCCTCTTCTTCCTTTGTTTCAGGCCTCTTAACCGGTATATTGATGGCAATGTATCCATCAAGGTCAGTGACATACCTCTCTCTCCATTCATCTTTTGGTTCGGTGAATTTGGGCTCCATATCCGGTTGATTATATGGATACGGGAGCTCCATTAAGTCTTCTTCTCTCAATTTTACCATCTGTCCTTTTTTGCCAATATCTTCAATCCTTGTTTTATCTTTCATGGTTCCCACCTCTCAATAACATCAACTTTGCTGGGTTTTGTAGCCTCTTCAGCCCAAGTTCTTCCCGCTGTGAAATGTGGAGCTTGCCAGGTCACTTTATAACCGAGAACTTCTCTAACTTTCTTCTCAACCTCACTTCCCCTCAGGTTGGGTTCGTCCTCCCACAGAACCTTGTGGTACGTGAAATATTTGCCAACGAAATGCGACATTTTGGTAAAGGGTATGTAAATCCACAGAAGTTCCAGCAGTATAACGTGTGCAAGTATTATATTGTTCAATTGAGGGATTGCAGAACTGAATGATACCATTGCGGTCATATACGCCTGGGCAGTAGTGAATGTTCTGTCAAAACTGAGCCATGAAATTGCGCCCAGAACATAGACAACAAGAATGAAAATCAGATTAAAGTAGTCAAGTCCTGCTGAATATTTTCGCATGTCTTCTTCACTCAATCGGTAGAGTAAAACACCAATGCACCCCAGTGTCCCTAAAATAATTCCCAGACTTCCAGTTAGAAGTGTAAGATAATATATTAGCTGTGCCCATGGATGTGCTGAAGGAATGGCAATTCCAGTATATGCCTGCGTTAACCCTCCAACGAAGAGCAACGCAAACCATGCCAGTATCAGGTAAATCCCGAGGTGGAAAGGATACGTCGTAAACCAGAACTGTCTCTTGAAATCAAAGACTCTTTTGATAAAAAGCAATTCTGTGAACAGCTCCTTCATTTCATTCAGATGATTTTTTTCTCGATGTTTCTCCCAGAAGTTAAATTCCTCAAAATATGAGCCACCATGCTCATGTTCAGGCTCATGAGGGACGGGATATAACTCCCACCTTAGATGTATGGGCATACTCGACCATTGTCTCCACTTTGCCAAAACTGCAACTATAAAAATTGCAAATGCAACATACGAAGAAAGTTGCAACAGCGAAACTACCATTTATGTTACACCTCCTTTTTTCTCGAGATGCATTACTATTCTATTTAAGATTTTTGATTATATAATAATTTAGAATTTTAAGGCTGTAACCTATATTATATAGCATAATCATCGTAATTTTACTGAGATTAAAAGAATGTAATTTTTGGTTTATTAGAGTATTAGTTTATTACCTTATAATAGATAATCCGAAAAATTCTCAATTTGGATTTTCATTTTAATTAATTAAAATAGAAGTGCTTATAATTGAAAAGAAGAGACAATGAAATTAATTTAATAGTTCACCTCTGAAGATTATATCATAAGCCAAAAAGAATAAAGGAAAAACCCCCGATTTTGTAGAAAATTATTTCAATTTTACATTAGTTCGAATCATATGGACATTCCAAGGATTTTAATCAGTGGTACAAGCAGCAGAGTTGGGAAAACGATGATATCAATAGGTTTAATGAGGGCGCTGGTTAACAGAGGATATACAGTGCAGCCATATAAAGTGGGTCCTGATTTCATTGACCCGAGCTTCCACTACTTTGCTACCGGCAGACACTCCAGAAATCTTGATGGTTTCATGATGAAAAAAATGGCAAACTTAGAGATTTTTGAGAGAAATTTCAGGAATGCGGACATTGCTGTTATCGAGGGGAAAACGGGACTGTATGATTCTCACGATGCCGTAAATGAGAAAGGCAGTACTGCTGAAATGAGTAAAATCCTGAGATGTCCTGTGATTTTAATTGTAAATGCTGAAAGGCTTTCAAGGACTGCTGCAGCCCTTGTTACGGGTTACAGAGTCTTCGATACCGAAGTTGACATCAGAGGAGTAATCCTGAATAGAGTTGGGGCAGAGAGGCACGCACTCAAAGCAAAAACCGCTGTTGAAAGACTCGCTAAAATAAAAGTTCTCGGAACGATACCAAGAAAAAAAGATGTTGTAATCCCTGACAGACATCTCGGATTGATTCCGGCATTTGAAAGGAAAGAGGAATTCGGAGAGCTGTTTGACAGACTTGCAGAGCTGGTTGAGGAACACGTGGATGTAGAGAAAATTATTGAAATTGCAAGAAAAGCCCCCTCTCTGAACGAAATCAGCATGCATCCAATTTTTGATTCTAAAGAACCTGTAATCAATCTCGGAGTTTTCAGGGACAGAACATTCAATTTCTACTATCAGGACAACATCGATGCATTTCACGCAAATGGTGCTAAAATTCATGTTATTGACTCAATATCTGACAGAAAAGTACCTGACGTTGATGCTCTCTATATCGGAGGTGGATTTCCAGAGATTTTCGCAGATGGGCTTGAAAAAAATTCTTCCCTCAGGGAAAGCGTCTGGAATTTCTGCAATTCAGGAAAACCGGTCTATGCTGAATGCGGTGGTCTCATGTATCTCGGAGAGGAACTGGAAGATATTAAAGGTAACGAATACGAAATGGCTGGCTTTTTTCCTGTGAAGACTGAGATGAACAGAAAGTTTCAGGCACTCGGTTATTCAATTTATGTTACTGCTGTGAGCAACATCATCAGCAGGAAGAACGACACAATCACCGGGCACGAATTCCATTACTCAAGATTGATTGCCAAAAGAGAGCTCAATTTTGCTTTCAGGGTGAAAAGGGGTAGAGGAATTGAAGGAAGGGATGGAATGATGGATAAAAATACTCTTGCAAATTATCTCCACATTCATGTCATATCCTACCCACTGATGATCAAGCGACTTATTAAAGTTGCTCTGGAGAAAAAATAAAAATAAAAACTAAAACAAATATATATCAAATAAAAATTAACAGATTATGGAAATCTGTTTGATCAGACGCAGCCCGTTGGCTTTGGAAGTCCCGCAATCCTGCACGCATCCTTCGCAGGTCCCTGTGGGAACAGTTCGTATATGTATTCTAAACTTCCCTTTTCTTTGCCGAGTCTCTTTTTCGCTTCTTTAACCAGCATTCTGATTGGAGCGGCAACACCAAACTTGAGGAAGTAGTCTCTGAGATAATTCACGATCTCCCATGCATCCTCATTCATCTCGACGCCATCACCGCCAAATCTTGTATCGGCAGCTAATGCCAATGCTACTTCTTCATCCCACTCTTCCCAATCCTGAAGGAATCCATCCTCATCAAGCGTTAATTTCTTGCCTTTTACCTCTAATTCTGGCATTTTCTTCACCTCTGTTTAACATAGCTTGTAAACTTCCCGCATATAAAATTTACGATATTTGTTTGCAATAAAAGAATATTTTTGAAAGGGGAGCTTCAGTTATATCCAACCCTCTGAAAGTTCTATAATTTTTTTGCTGGTATTCTTATCACATTTAGATTTCCAGTTTTTGTGTAATCATAAATATTCCACAGATTTACTATAAAAGAGAAAATAAGGAACTTTTCTCAATAAAATCTGTGTTTAAAATCTGTCTATTTTGGAAAAAAGAGAGACAATCGAATAAAAACCAAAAAATTAATATATTTCATACCAAGAGGCAATCTGGAACAGATTGGAAAAGATAAGTATTAACTAATAAACCAAAGGCAATTCAGGGAATCGGAAAGTTTAGGAGGTAAGAAGAAATGGGGGATTTAGAAAAATTTTCTGAGTTTCGGAGGTAGATGCATTATGATTTCACGACGAAGGTTTTTAATTATAGCTGGTTCAGCAACCGGGGCTGTTTTGCTTGGTTCAAGCCAGCTCGAGAAGGCGCTTGCATCTGCCAGAAGTGAAAGCAGCGATCCCAGTAAACCGCTATGGGGAATGATTGTGGATGTTGATCAGTGTACTGAATGTATGAATCAGCTTGTAGCTGAAACGGGCAATCCAGACCCAAAACCTGAATGCGCTCTGGCATGTGACAGAGAAAACAATGTGCCAGAATTCAGGGAGAAAAAATGGGATCCTCAATGGTTCAAGATGCTGAAGGTAAGAAGCAATCTCGAGGGTTCAGAGTATCTATGGGTTCCCTTACTTTGTAATCATTGCAGACATGCCCCATGTGCACAGGTGTGCCCTACAAAAGCTACATTCGTCAGAGAAGATGGAATTATTATGATAGACTACCATAGATGCATAGGATGCCGGTACTGTATGATTGCCTGCCCGTACAATGCCCGAAACTTCAACTTCAAGGAACCACTCGACGGTCTTACAGAGATTAACCCTGAGACAGATAGAAGAGGGCATGGCGTTGTAGAGAAATGTCATTTCTGTGTTCACAGGGTAGACAGGGCAGTAAAAGAAGGAGTAAATCCAACACCAGCATGCGTTGAAGCGTGTCAGAAAGAGGCAGAAAAACGTGGTTTTGAAAAGAGTGCTTTAATATTCGGGAATATAAATGATCCGAATTCAGAAATTGGAAAAATTATCCGAACATCCAAGGCAAAGCAACTGAGACCAAGCCTTGGAACAGAGCCAAAGGTCTATTACGTGAACCTGTGAGGTGAAAAAATGGCTGAACTGTATTTTGAGAAAATAAAAGGAGATTCAAAAGGTTATTATGCACTGATAATATTTTTGTCACTGGTTACCGCATGGGGTTTTTACGGTTTCTGGGTTATGTTCACTCAGGGTCATGAGACCACAGGAATGACGAATCAGGTAATCTGGGGTATACCGATTGTAAATGTCGTATATCTTATTGGAGCCAGCGCAGGCTCACTGATAGTTTCAGCACTCTCAGGTGTTTTTGGTAAGGAAGAGTATAAAGTATTCTCAAGAATGGCAGCTCTTATGGCAGCTCTTATGATTATGGGTGCTTTGCTTGACATCTTTCTCGACCTTGGTAAAATCGAACATGGATTGAATACAACTCTGTATTTCAACACAACATCGATCTTCTCATGGAACGCCTTTCTTTACACGAGCTACTTCATTATAAGTGTTATCTATCTGATTGCAATGTTTGAAAGGAAGGATAAACTTGTAAAGGGGCTTGCATTCCTTGCGGTTGGATGGGCAGTTCTCGTTCATAGCGGTACTGGAGGTATCATCGGGTTCATATATTCGATGGAACTCTGGCATTCGCCACTCACTGCACCACTGTTCATCATATCTGCTATAGCGAGTGGTATAGGTTTGTTTATTCCAACACTGGTTCTGACGTTCAAATTCACAAATAAACCACTGGATGAGAACCTCATAAAAAGTCTTGCAAAGATCATGGGGGCAATGATTATAGTATTGCTGTATATGTTCTGCGTGGAGATTTTCACAAGAGGATACGTTCCCGCGAACCTCGAGATGCTGAGAATGCAGCTTTTTGACCTGAATACACCCTTCCCGGTAGCATTCTGGGTTCTTCAGATTACTATTGGTATGCTGATACCTCTTGCAATGCTCATCTTCCCGCCCACTTTCAGGTCAGTTACATGGATATCCATCGCAGGATTGCTTCATGCAACTGGAGTGTGGTTTGAGAGGTACATACTCGTCCTTCCGGGGCTTGCTTACCCGAAGGAAGTATTCCCACCGGGATATGTAATGGAACATACACCGCCTTTTGAGTATGCTGCAGTATATGTACCTGCGTGGCCAGAGATAGCATTAAATATCGGTACTTTTGCACTGATATTTCTGCTGTTTATTATCGGTCTGAAGGTTTTCGAGCTACTGCCAAAAACAGAACTCCTTGAGGAGGTGTCGGAATGATAAATCCGTTTCTTGAGATAGTGGTTCCTTACGCAGCATTTGCAATATTTATCGTCGGCGTTCTGTATCGATTTGTTAGCTGGGCAAACAGTGCAGTTCCTCTGAAAATTCCAACCACATCGGGACAAGCTGGCACACTACCATTTATAAAGAGGAGTTTTTATGACAGAATTGATTCACCATACAATAAATGGGAAGTTGCATTGAGAATGCTTGCAGAGGTTTTTCTCTTCCGGAGTCTCTTCAAAAACACTCGATATTACCAGAGCAGACATGAACACAGGGACACAAGGTGGCTCTGGGGATTTGCAATTTTGTTTCACTGGTCATTCCTGATTGTGCTTATAAGACACTTGAGGTTCTTCATAGAGCCTGTTCCAGAACCTTTCATATATGTTACTGAGCTCATTGCATTAAAAATATGGGTGCCGACTATATATATAACAGGAATCACATCGCTCATTGGACTCGGTTATCTCTTTCTCAGGAGGTTATTCAGCGGAAATGAAAGGACAATCTCTCTTCCGTCAGACTATCTTGCACTTATTCTGCTGATTTCAGTTGTGGTAACAGGTCTGGTGATGAGATACATCTACAAGATACCTTTAGCACCTGTAAAGGAGCTTGCTCTCAGTCTGATAGTGTTTCAGCCTGTTGCTGTGGATGTTCACTGGCTGTTCATTTTACACCTGACTCTTGTTTCAATAACAATTGCTTACTTCCCGTTCAGCAAGATGATGCATGCTGGTGGAGTTTTGTTCTCACCGACAAGAAACATGCCAAATGATAACAGAAAGAGGAGACATGTCAATCCATTAAATCCACCGTATCACGGTATCACAAGGGAAGAATACAACGAGATGTATAAGGATCAGCTTGAAGAAATTGCAGAAAGAGATTATAACTTCAGACCGGAGGTGTGATAATGTCAGAAGAAGTACCACCACCTGAAAGTCTTACTTTTGAGAGAAAACATAAAAGCTGGAGACAGATGCTTGAACCTGTAACTGAGAAAGATTTTAAGCATGGATATTACCATTTCTGGGCACTCAAAAAACATATTGAGCCTCTGGACATCCCATTTGCAAGAGAGATTGACCCAATGCAGAGGGACTGGGAACTGCCGCCCAACTGGAAAGAAATCTTTTTGCAGAACTTTGAAGACACACTCAGGAAGAATAGAGCGTTCAAGGTCTTCATGGATATATGCGTAAGATGTGGAGCATGCGCAGACAAATGCCATTATTATCTTGGCACTGGTGATCCAAAGAACATGCCAGTAGCGAGGGCTGAGATAATAAGATCAATTTACAGAAGATACTTCACAAAAGCTGGTAGAATATTTGGTGAGCTTGCTGGAGCAAGAGATTTGACTGAAGATGTAATCAAGGAGATGTATTATTACTTCTACCAGTGTTCTTTATGCAGGAGGTGTTCAAACTTCTGCCCTTACGGTATAGACACAGCGGATATAGTATGGTGGGGTAGAAGACTGCTCAACTCGATTGGTGTAACTCATCGATTCAGTCATATATCCATAGAAGCTTCAGCAAGAACTGGAAATCACCTTGGACTGTACCCTCTGGGTATAGCTGAAGCACTTGAGAGCGTTGCAGAAGACGTTTATGATGTCACAGGAGTTGTTGTTGATGTTCCGGTTAACAAGAAAGGAGCAGAGATTCTTTTTGTCGCGCCCTCGGCAGATTACTTTGCCACCCCTCACTGGTTTGCCTGCATGTCGTATCTGATGTTATTCCACGAAATAGGTTTGGATTACACATGGTCTACCTATGCAAGTGAGGGTGGTAATTTCGGCACATTTCAGGCATATGAGCTTGCACAGAAGCTGAATCATAAGGTTTACGAAGAAGCTAAACACTTGGGTGTGAAGTGGATTATTGGGGGCGAGTGTGGCCATATGTGGAGAGACAAGCACCAGTTCATGGATACAATGAGCGGTCCAGCGGACTTCCTCGAAGACCCGGTCTCACCAATAACAGGCACATACTTTGAGAATGCTGCTGATACAAAGATGGTGCATATATGTGAGTTTGTGGCAGATCTTATAAGACACAACAAAATAAAACTTGACAAGAGCAGAAACGACCACTGGAAAGTTACATTCCACGATTCATGCAATCCATCTAGGGGTGTGGGTTTGCTGGAAGAACCTCGCTTTGTAATAAAATCATGCTGTAATTACTTCTACGAGATGCCAGAACATACGATAAGAGATAAAACTTATTGCTGTGGAAGTGGTGGAGGTTTACTCACGGAAGAAATTATGGAACTGAGGATGAGGGGTGGAATGCCCAGAGCTATGGCAGCGAAGTTTGTACATGAAAAATACGGCGTTAATATGATGGCAAATATATGCGCTATTGATAAAGCTGCTTTTCCAGCTCTGATGGAGTACTGGAAGTTGCCAGTTGAAATCTGTGGTATTGATGAGCTTCTCGGTAATGCATTGATTATGAAAGGTGAAAAAGAGAGAGAGACAGACTTGAGAGGTACTCCATACAGGAGGGAAGACTGATGTACAGCACGAAATGGGTGATTCTGTTAATCATAGCATTCCTCGGAATTTGCTTCTCACCATTGATATACAATGTCTCAGCGCCGGGCTTTGAACTTGAGATGCCAGAACTTGACGAGCCAGAGGGAGATCACTGTATCGAGGATGCAGACTGGATGGAACCGAACCACATGGATTTACTGCTGGAAATGAGAACGCAGACCATAAGGGACCCGGGTGGAAGGTTCTACGAGAGCAAGACATACCCCGGAGAAGTATATGAAGGAACGACATACCAGTGTTTCGAGTGTCATACATCAAAGACAGACTTCTGCGATACATGTCATGAGTATAATGGCGTATCCCCATACTGCTGGCATTGCCACAACACCCCAGAGGTGCTTGAAGAATATAATAGATAATTTTTTTATTTTATATTTTATTTATTTTGTTTTTTAAATTTCTAATTTGAGATAAATAAACAAAAAGAGTATACAATCATGATAATAATATTAAAAAAACAATAACAATTTTAAACTTCCACATTCAATTGCTAACGCCGGCTGGAGAGGTGGAGATGAGAAATGGGATTCTAATCTGTCAGGTTATTCTGATTTACCTACTTAGTCTCAGCGAAGCTTCTGCTCAGGAGCATTATTCCGGCTATGGTGAGATATGCTACCCCTGTCATGATATACTTCTTACATATGATGAGAAAATATCAAAGCTCAGCAGATGCTCATGCCACAGTGCAAAAGTGGTTAACTGGAAGGAAGATAGGGCAGAAAAGAGCAGATTAAGAAAAATTCATGGTAGCAGTCCGTGTGTGAAGTGTCACGGGGGCGTTGGATTAGATGTGGAGGATATGCAGGTAATTCACAAACCTCATGAGAGTATAGGCTGTACTCTGTGTCATGGGGAAGGCAAAGTTGTCAAGCCTGTGGTGAAGGACTGCTTTGACTGTCATCAGCGTGAAGTTCATAAAATCCATAATGAGTTCCTTCTTGAAATCTGCACATCATGTCATGGAAAAGTTATTCAGAAATTTCCAGAGTTGCAGGAAGAAGTTGGAATTGTTATAGAAATTCCACAGGTGGAGGAGAAAAGGGTATTTTCTCTCTATGATTTAATCAAGAGCATATTTCTGCTGTCTTTTGTTGGTGTTTAAGTTCTGTTTATTTAACCATCTCAGATAGAAATTTAAATTGAAGAAGATACTGCAAGACATGAAATTCAGTAAGGAAGAATGGGAAGACAGAGGTTCGTACAGAGTGATGAAAGTGTTTGAAGTTGCAGAAGATTCCTTCGTTCAAATAGTTGAGATTAAGCCAGAATCTGAAGTAAAAAAGCATTATCACAGGAAACAAACTGAGGTTTTCTCGATTCTCAGTGGTGAAGCAAAACTCGGTATTGGAGAAAAGGAGTGGGTGGCAAAGTCAGGAGATATTTTTCTGTGCAAGCCCGGGAACATACACTGGGTCGTGAACAGCAGCAAGGAAGCATTTAAACTGCTTGTTTTTAAATATGGCTGGTCAGAGGACGATATTGTGTGGGTAGAATGATTTTCAACAAAAAAATTATAAGATACTTCTGAGGGTATTCAGTATGCAAAGTGCAAAGATATACTTTCCGGATGGCCATCTTGAGAAGCCAGTCTGGGATGCACTGATAAAGGCTGGCTACAATCTGTATAAGAGTAAAAGAGGATATATGATCGATGTTGACCATCCAGATATAATCTTCAAACAGGTCAGACCCCAGATTATGCCTTTTTACATAATGATGGAGAAAGGAGACGGTGGATTTACAGGAGAGGATATACTCGAGAACTCAAAAATCAGATATGGTTTGAATAATGTGGTGGTTGTGGATAAACTCCCCCTCAGACCCACAAAGCTTGTTGTAGCAATCTCAAAGGAGGTTTACACTGACATAAAGACAATTGATGAGTTCAGAGATTTTGTTCAGGACAGACAGATTATGCTTGCCTCCGAGTATCCCGAGATTGCAAAAAAGTATGCTGATGATAATGGGCTGAATGCAGTAGTATTCGACCCTATCGGGAAGACGGAAGCATCTCTACTCCCCCCTCAACCTGAAGCTGACATGATAATTGAAGTAACGGAATACGGGACAACTCTGAGAGAGAATGAATGTGTTATAATTGACACATTGATGGACAGCATTCATTCGGTATTCATCGCCAATACGAAATCCTACGAGAAAAAGAAATCCATTATTGATAATCTGATTATAGACCTGCGGGAGGTTCTGAATTCACAGAATCTTGTAAGCCTCATATTCAACATCCCGGAAGAGGAGAAAATCGAACCGATGATTGATTTTCTGACAAAAGAAGGATTCAATCCGACTGTTTCAAAACTTGCTGGAGGTGGCGTGGCAATTCATATAATTCTGAACAGGGAGAGGGTAAAATTCCTTAAACCAAGGTTAAGGGAGCTTGGTGCCAGAAGAATAGGTACACAGCCCATCATAACCTTCGGCGACTAAAACTCGATTTCTTCACTTTCGGACAAGTAGAAAATGTTATAGGTCAGGCAGTGTGAGATGGGTGAAGTTGAGTACTGGAGTTGATTTTTAATGAAGGGGGAACTGGTAGAAGAGAAAGTTGAGATCATTTCAAAACTGACAGAGCAGATAACCGAGAAGTTTAAGAGATCCGGTTATGAAGTAAACCCGAAAGAGATATCAAAACGTCTGGAACTTCTGATGTTTGAATTCAAAGTTCCTGAGAGGGAGGCAATCAGAACTGTTAACAATTATCTTATGAAGGAACTGGATGTCTCTCGTGAGCAGCTATCAATGGAGAGTCCGTTCATAAAAATTGGGGAGATTACGAGACCAAATCAGTGGGTCAGTTTTAAGGCAAAAATCGTTCAGTTATGGGATTCAACAAGTCCGAATGTTTCTCAGGTGGGGCTGGTAGGAGATGAAACAGGTATTATCAAATTTGTTACATGGGCAAAATCTGGAAAGCCGGAAGTGGCTGAAGGTAAGAGCTACATATTCAGGAATTTAGTCACTGATTCTTTTGGAGGGAGGATGCAGGTAAATGTGAACAGGAACAGCGAAATTGAGGAGATTGCAGAGGATGTACCTCTACCACCCAGAGAAATTAAAGTTACGGGAGCGTTAATTGCAATTCAGCAGAACAGTGGATTGATTCAGAGATGTAATGAATGCAGGAGAACAGTGTCCAAAGGTATCTGCCCCGTTCATGGAAAGACTGAAAGTTACGATGACCTGAGGATTAAAGGAGTACTTGATGATGGTGAGAATTTCTATGAAATTATCCTGAATGAGGATAATATTAAAGCACTGACCGGCATCGGTCTTGAGGAAGCGAAGAAAATCGCAAAGGAAAACCTTGAAAGGGGTGTTGTGCTCCAGACATTAAGAAACAGATTACTCGGAAAGTATTTCACTGTAAATGGTACCAGGGGTGAGAGATACCTGATTGTGAATGAAATAGATTTTTTCAGAGATGAGCTGGGTGAGAAGATTGATGAATTGCTTACTAGACTGGGGGCAGAACAATGATGATGAAAAGAGAAGTTGCAAAGAGACTGTTTGCATTTGAGCTCAATCGCTCGAATCATAAAATATCTCAGAATGGAGAAAAAACTCCAATTTATGTTCTCACCCCGACTGGAGAAAAATGCAACAGGGTATTTATTGTAGGAGTTCTGCTTGACAAAGAAGAAATTCGTCCGGACTCAAACTTCTGGCGAATGAGAGTTAGCGACCCGACTGGAGTATTCGTATGCACTGCTGGAAGATATCAGCCGGAGGCGCTTGAGGTTGTGCTGGAAATTGAACCTCCTGAAATGGTGGCAATTGTTGGCAAGGTTAATGTTTTCGAAGGCGAATCAGGAACCTACATTTCAATAAGACCTGAGGCAGTATCTATTGTTGAAAGCGAAGCTCGAGATTACTGGGTTTATGAAACAGCACAGAGAACAGTAGAGAGAATTGAAAGAATGGAGACTGAGAGAGATTCGGAGGATATTGCCCTCGCATGGCAGGTCTATAACCCGGACCTCAATGAGTACAGGCAGAAGGTTAGAGAAGCACTCATTGTAATAAAAGAGGAATTTGAGACATTTAAAGTGAGAGAGGAAGAGAAGAAAGAAGAAGTCAAAGAAGAGAAAGATGCAGATTTGGAGCTGGATGAACTTGAGTTTGAAGAGGAAGAATGGGATTTGTCAGACATTCTGGGCGAATAGATAGAGGATACAAAATGCCGGAAGCTACACGTCTCTCAGAACTATCAACCTCAATGATAAGAAGAATGTTTGAGGTTGTTGCAAAGGCAAAAAGTGAAGGTAGGGATGTGATTAATCTCTCTATAGGCGAGCCAGATTTTCACACTCACCCTCTGCTGATAGAAAAAGCCTGTAAAGCCATGCATGAGGGTTTTACACATTACACTTCAAATTCTGGACTGGATGAATTTCGCAGTTTAATTGCTGAGCGTTATGGCCTGAGTAGCAGCAATATTATGGTTACTGCAGGTGCAAGTGAGGCTTTGCTTAATGCAAGTCTATCTTTCATTGAGGAGGGAAGCAGGGTGGTAATTCCCACACCAAACTTTCTCTCCTATTTCACCTATGCAAAGCTCTGCAGAGCAAAAGTTGAGCAATTCTACACACATTCAAACAATTTCGAGGTTGATGTTGAGAAATTTAGCGATGTGGTTAGTAGAGACGTATCTCTCGTGTTCATAAATTATCCAAACAATCCCACGGGCGTTGTGATGAAAGATTTGAAAGCTATAGCTGAAATTACAGCCGATAATAATGCAATTCTCATCAGTGATGAAATATACGACTCCATTTACTATGACAGAAAGCCAGAGACTCTTGCTGGTATGGAGAACGTTGTGGTTGTTAACGGCTTCTCCAAAAATCTTGCCATGACTGGCTGGAGAGTCGGTTATGTTGTTGCAGATGAAGATTTGATGGACTCAATGCTCAAGGTTCATCAGGTAAATGGTGTTTGCGCTTCTGCCTTCGCTCAAAAAGCAATTGCTGAGTTGATGCAGGATGAGATGGACAGAAAAATTACGGAAGAAATGGTAAAGGAGTTCAGAAAAAGAAGAGACTTTGTTTACAGTAGAATCAAAAAGATGGGTTTAAAAGCAGTGAAGCCAGAGGGTGCATTCTATATTTTTCCTGAGGTTCCAGTAAACTGCATTGAATTCTCAGAAAAACTTGTTAATGCAGGCGTTGCAGTAACTCCCGGATTGCCATTTGGAGATGGTAATGAAAACTACGTGAGAATCTCGTATGCTGCATCAACGGAAATGCTTGAGGAGGCAATGGAGAGAATGGCAACCTTCGTTGAGGGCTTGAACACTGAATGAGTCAAACTGCCGGGCATCATAATTCCGGAATTATTCTTCTAAACTCGAAATTTCCGCATCAATTTCTTCACCCAGTTTCCTTGCTGTCCTTTCAGAAATAAGTCCCTTGATGGCAGCATCCCTTATCGCACTTTTCTGAGCATGTAAAGCTTTTCTCCAAGCTGCAATCCAGATTTCTCTGTTCACTGTCTCATCCTCAATCAGGGATGCTATTTCCTCCGAAGAACTTTTGAGAATTTCATCCATGTCCGATATCATCTTTTCAGCTATGTCAGGAGGCATCTCACCCTCGGATACCATGTTCTCAAGCTCTCTCTTTGCAGCCCGTATAGCAATGTTTTTCCCTATAAGCTCCTCATATTTCTCCCATTTTTCATCTTTTCGTGAAATTTTTGATCTTTTCACAAGAAGCTCAAGAGATAGCCCCTGAATTACAAGGGAGAACAGAACAACTCCAAAAACCATGTTTACGATCAATTCTCTATGTGGAATATCCGTTAAGCCGAGTGCAAGGGCAATCGGAATGGTGCCATGCAGTCCACCCCAGAAAATCACATGCTGCCAGAGAAGTGGTATTTTTTCTTTAACACTCAAGTTAACGATGTTTATGAAGGGATAGACTGAAATTGCTCTTGATAAAGCCACTACAACAATAACCACTCCAATTGCTTTGCTGTACTCTGACAGAGCATCAATATGGATGTCAAGACCGATAAGGAGGAAAACGAGAGAGTTTATCAGAAAGACAGCAAACCCCCAGAAAGTTGTCAGAGATACTCTCGTTGAGGGAGACATTGCAAAGTATCTTCCATAGTTTCCTATTATTAAGCCAGCGATAACAACTGCGATTACACCCGAGACGTGGAAATTTTCGGCAATGAGAAAGCAGGAGAAGGCGAGAATCAGAGTTATTGTAACTTCAATCAGGTGGTCGTCAATGTGGGCGAGTACTCTGTAGGCAAAATATCCGAGGACAGTCCCGACAACCACACCACCCGTGAACACGATTCCGAATTCAATTATTCCTTTGGCAACATCAATTTCCCCAACTCTGAGCATTTCAAGAAGAATGCTAAACAGAACCACACCTGTTCCATCGTTAAGCACACTCTCACCTTCAAGTATCAGAGATAACCTTTTCGGAACGCCCAGTGCCTTGAAAGTTGCAAGTACCGAGACAGGGTCTGTGGGAGAAATCATTGCCCCGAATAAAAGAGCAAGAACAAGCGGGATGTTCAGAAGGTAGTGAAGAATATACCCCGTGAAAAGAGTGGAGAGGAGAATGCCAAAAATTGCCAGAACCCCGATCGGCTTTATATTTGCCCTGAATTGCTGAACATCCATGTTTATTGCCCCCTCGAAAAGGAGTGGGGGTAGAATCAGGAAAAAGATTATGTCCTCAGTCAGCCTGATCTCCGGTATAAGTCTGAATGTGCCTGCAAACAGCCCGACAAGAACAAGAGCAATTGTGTAAGGCAGTCTGATGTATTTTACACCCACTGCAACGATTGATGCAATTAACAGAAGGGTTACAAGTTCAGTAACCTGAAAGGCGATATCTTCCATGGTCTCACCTGATGTTTTAATAATAGAATAGATCAAAACTATATTAATGTGTTCTTTAGAAATTATCTCTTATTTTATCAAAGAACCCCTTTCCTGTATCTTCTTTCTCCATGAATAGCTCTCTGAATAACTTTTCCTGCTTTCTGGTCAGTTTCTCCGGGATATGTACGATAACTTTAACATACTGGTCTCCTCTACTGTTAGAATTGATACGGGGCATCCCCTGACCACTTAATTTGAAAACAGTATGGCTTTGAGTTCCTTTTGGAATTTTTAACTTCGCTGAGCCGTTTATTGTTGGGATTTCGACTTCTCCCCCCAGTACAGCCGTGCCAAGGTCTATTGTTGTCTCGCAGAACAGATCCGCATCACTTCTATCAAAAATGTCATGTTTCTTCACATGCACAACCACATACAGGTCTCCGGGAGCGCCTCCGTTCGTGCCGGGTTCTCCCTCTCCGGGAATTCTCAGATACTGTCCGTCATCCACACCCTTCGGGATTTTAACTTCAATTTTTTTGAGCTTTTTAACCCTGCCCTCACCCCTGCATGTTTCGCACAATTTTGTTGAAAAACTCCCGCTGCCACCACACTTTCCGCATGTTGTAATCTGAACAATCTGACCAAATGGACTCCTCTGAACCCTTCTGATTTCTCCAGTTCCATCACAGAGCGGACACTTCTGAAGGGAACCGGGCTGTGCACCAGTCCCGTGACACGTTGTACATTCTGAGTAGTGTGGTACCTCGATTGTGGTTGTAAGGCCATTGAAAGCATCTTCAAGTGTGATTTCAAGGTCATATCTGAGGTCAACACCTTCTCTTGCTCTTGTTCTCCTCGTGCGACCTCGCCCTGAGAGGACATCGAATATATCCTCGAAACCAAAATCTCTGAACAAATCTTCAAAATTGGGCCATCTGAAACCCGCAAAATCTTCTGTTCGGAAGGTGGAATGCCCATACTGATCATACTGAGCTCTCTTCTGAGGATCACTTAAAACCTGAAAAGCCTCATTTATTTCTTTAAATCTCTCTTCTGCCTCCTTGTTCCCGGGATTGACATCTGGATGGTACTTTCTCGCAAGCTTTCTGAAAGCTTTTTTTATCTCATCCTGAGTGGCATCTCTGCTTACACCCAGTACCTCGTAGTAGTCTTTCTTTGCCATTTTCATTATCAGAAATTTTACGTTAATTTTCCTCTTTCACTTTAAATTCTGCATCATATGCTTTCTCTTTTTTCTCATCTCCTACCGGTTCACTTTGCTGAGATTGTTCTGCATATTTCTGTGCTGCCTCCTGATAAATTGCTGTTCCAGCCTCCTGAAGTACTTTTTGGAGATTCTCAGTCTCCTGCTTTATTCTGCCAGTGTCGTCTCCTTCCAGTGCAGCTTTCAGAGACTTCATTGCAGTCTCAATTTTGTCCCTGTGCTCTTTGCTCAGCTTATCGCCAATCTCAGAAAGTGTTTTCTCTGTTGTGTAAATCAATGAATCTGCATTATTCCTGATCTCGACCATCTCTTTTCTTTTTCTATCTTCTTCTTCATGCTCTTTTGCTTCTTTAATCATTCTTTCAACTTCTTCATCCGATAGCTTTGTTGAAGCGGTAATTGTCATCTTCTGCTCCTTTCCTGTTGCCAGATCCTTAGCAGAGACGTTCAGTATGCCTGACGCATCTATATCAAATGTCACTTCAATCTGTGGTACACCACGGGGGGCTGGGGGGATTCCTACAAGATTGAACTGCCCAAGGCTTGTATTGTCGGCAGCCATTGGTCTCTCCCCCTGCAAAACATGAATGGTCACAGCAGTCTGAAAATCTGAGGCTGTGGAGAATATCTGGCTCTTTTTAGTCGGTATGGTGGTATTTCTCGGGATTAACGGAGTCATAACACCACCGAGTGTTTCGATGCCAAGGGTTAAAGGCGTCACATCGAGCAGTACAACGTCTTTGATGTCTCCGGCAAGGATAGCGCCCTGAATCGCCGCCCCCATTGCAACGCATTCCATCGGATCTATCCCTCTCTCAACTTTTTTACCGATTTTCTCCTCAAGAAACCTCTGAACAATCGGCATTCTGGTTGGACCGCCAACAAGTATGATCCTGGTTATATCTTCTTTGGTTAAATTTGCATCCTTCAGTGCCTGTTCAATCGGATGGATGCATCTCTGAATCACTGGCTCCACGAGCTGTTCAAGTTTTGCTCTGGTCAGCTTGAGAGTGAGGTGTTTAGGGCCCGACTGGTCTGCGGTTATATATGGAAGGTTAATCTCAGTCTCAAGAACCGTCGAGAGTTCTATCTTCGCCTTCTCAGCAGCCTCTCTTATCCTCTGCATTGCCATTTTATCGTTTCTTAAGTCTATTCCTTCCTGTTTTTTGAATTCTTCAAGTATCCAGTTTATTATCGCCTCATCCATGTCCGTTCCACCGAGGTTTGTATCCCCTGAGGTTGAGAGAACAGTAAACGTTCCATCTCCAAATTCCATAATTGTAACATCAAGTGTCCCTCCGCCGAAATCGAAAACGAGTATCTTATGTTCCTCCTCCTTATCCAGCCCGTAAGCCATTGCAGCTGCTGTGGGCTCATTTACAAGTCTGACGACCTCGAGTCCAGCTATCCTCCCTGCATCCTTTGTGGCAGTTCTCTGATTGTCGTTAAAATAAGCGGGGACAGTAATCACAGCTTTCTTTACTTCCTCACCAAGAAATGCTTCCGCATCTCTCTTTATTTTCTGTAAAATAAAAGCCGATATCTGCTGGGGTGTGTACTCCTTACCGTGAATTTTGTATTTATGATCTGTCCCCATCTTCCTCTTGGCAGCTATTACAGTTCCTTCCGGGTTGCTGACAGCCTGTCTTCTTGCTGGCTCCCCAACAAGCAACTGACCATCTTTCGTGAATGCAACCACTGAAGGAAACATTTTCCCGGCAACGGTTGCACCCTCTGCAGAAGGAATAATTGTGGGCCTGCCACCGAGCATAACGGCAGCCTGACTGTTAGAAGTTCCCAGGTCAATTCCAATAATTTTTTCCTCAGTCATGCTCCTCACCTCCATCGTTAATTTTTTCAGAAATTATCACTCTTGATGGTCTGATTACCTTCGAATTTAACATAAAACCTTTCTGGATTTCCCTCAAAATTATCCCATCTTCTCTTTCTGAAGGTTCTTTCATCAAAGCCTCATGTAAACTGGGATCAAATTTTTCTCCAAGTGCTTTGATTTGCTTCAGTCCGTGTTTCTCAAGCACCCGGCAAAAATTTCTGTAAAGCATGCTCAAGCCCTCCTTATTTTTCTCAGATCCCATCGAATTTATGGCGAGCTCAAATTCATCAAGGATGACCAGCAGTTCTTTAATCAGATTCTCATTTGCCAGTTTGACTATTGCCTCTTTTTCTCTCTCAAAATTCTTTCTGTAATTATCGAAATCTGCATGCAGGTATCTGATTTGGTTAAGTCTATCCTCCGCTAACTTCGTTTTTTCTGCCAGCTCTTCCTCAAGCTGTTTGAGTTTCTCCATTAACTGTTTTATTGTCAATTTTTTAATATCCTCTGTCATACTTCACGCAACTTTCTAATTCATTTTTAAGCACTTAATTATGGTCTGGAGAATTATGTAGTATATAATAACCACTAAATTTTTAAATTTTACGCCCTAAACCGGGGTATTTCAATGTCTGCCAAAGTTTTATATACCCTTCAACAATAACGATTGGAAAACTTGTATTGGAGGATGGTGAGAATGGCTAAAGAGAAAGAACACATCAATATCGCCATGATTGGACACGTAGACCATGGTAAAAGCACTTTAATCGGCAGGCTCCTTTATGAAGCAGGGGAGGTGCCTGAACACATCATTGAGAAATACAGAAAGGAGGCTCAGGAGAAGGGAAAAGCGACTTTTGAGTTCGCATGGGTTATGGACAAGCTGAAAGAAGAAAGAGAAAGAGGTATAACAATAGACGTTGCTCACAGAAAGTTCAATACCAAGAACTATGAAATTACAATCGTTGACTGCCCCGGACATCGAGATTTCGTCAAGAACATGATAACGGGCGCTTCGCAAGCTGATGGCGCTATTCTCGTAGTAGATGCAAAGGATGGCGTACAGGCGCAGACAAAGGAACATGTTTTTCTTGCAAGAACTCTTGGTATCAATCAGATGATTGTTGCAATAAATAAAATGGACAGTATTGATTATAATCAGGACAGATTTAATGAGGTTAAGGGTGAAGTAACAAAACTTTTACAGATGGTAGGTTATAAGGTTGATGAGATTCCGTTTATACCTTCTTCTGCCTATATGGGTGATAATGTTTACAAAAAGAGTGATAGAACTCCATGGTATGACGGCCCTACTTTCTTTGAAGCCCTTGACAAATTCAAGCCGCCTGAGAAGCCAGTTGATAAGCCTTTGAGAATTCCTGTACAGGATGTATATACAATCAGCGGTGTGGGTACAGTGCCGGTAGGCAGGGTAGAGACAGGTGTCCTCAAAGCTGGAGATAAGATTATCTTTGAACCTGCAAGTGTATCAGGAGAAGTAAAAAGCATTGAAATGCATCACGAGACAATTCCGGAAGCTCTTCCTGGAGATAACATCGGTTTCAACGTGAGGGGTATCAGCAAGAATGATATCAGGAGAGGAGATGTTTGTGGACATCCCGATATCCCGCCCACAGTAGTAAGAGATTTCACCGCACAGATTGTTGTTCTTCAACATCCAACTGCAATTACAATAGGCTATACACCCGTTATTCATGCACACACTTCACAGATTGCATGCAGGTTTGTTGAACTTCAGAAGAAACTTGATCCAAGGACAGGTCAGGTTAAAGAGGAGAACCCGCAGTTCGTAAAGACGGGGGATGCAGCAGTTGTCAAGCTTGAGCCAACAAGACCCATGGTAATAGAGAAAGTCAAGGAGATACCACCGCTGGGAAGATTCGCGATAAGAGACATGGGAATGACCGTTGCAGCAGGAATGGTTCTCGACGTAACTCCCAGAAAATAATTTTTTATTTTTATTAAGTGATTTTCCATGACAGTAAAAGGATTCAGAGCGAGAATCAGACTCTCTGGATTGAGTCCCGGAGACCTCGACAGAATTTGTGGCCAGATTAAGGAGATTGCCAATAAAACAGGTGTCGAGATAAGGGGTCCTGTGCCCCTCCCAACAAGAAAATTTGTCGTGCCTGTAAGAAAATCACCTGACGGTGAGGGAACAGAAACATGGGACCACTGGGAAATGAGGGTTCACAAAAGGCTGATTGACATTGCAGCCGATGAGAGAGCGCTGAGACAGATAATGAGAATTCAGGTTCCAAAAGACGTCAATATAGAAATCGTTCTGGAGAGCTAACTCTTTTAGCTTTTCCTTCATGCTTCTTAAAATCACTTTTCTCGGAACCTCTGGCACCACCCCGAGTGTCGAGAGGAATCCATCCGGAATTCTGATTCAGTTTGGAAAGGAGAGAATCCTCTTTGACTGTGGTGAGGGTACGCAGAGGCAGATGATGATAGCCAAAACCGGGTTCAGACTGGATTCAATATTTGTGACTCACCTCCATACTGACCATTTCATCGGTTTATTCGGTCTTTTGGAGACACTGTCTCTGAATGAGAGAAAGAATACGCTGAATATTTATTGTCCGTCTCCAGAATTTTTGAGATATGCATTCAGGTTATTCGGCTACGAGAATCTTTCGTTTCCGGTTGAAATCAATGGACTTGAAGATGGAAGTGAGGTATATTTTGATAATTTTAAAATCGTGGCTTTCAGAACAGACCATATTGTGGAAAGCCTTGGTTATGCTTTTATTGAGAACCCGAGACCCGGTAAGTTTAACAGAGAGAAAGCAGAGGAACTTGGAATTCCTCCCGGACCGCTTTACTCAAAACTTCTGAGAGGAGAAGCTGTGGAAATAGGTGGCAGGCTTATCCCCCCGGAAGCTGTTGTTGGGCAACCGCGATTGGGTAGAAAAATCGTTTATACGGGTGACACCCGCCCGATTGAAAAAACAGTTCAAATCTCTTTGAATGCTGATGTTCTCATTCACGATGGGGCATTTGCGTCTGAGTTGCAGGACTGGGCTGAAGAAACAAAACATTCGACTTCGAAAGAGGCAGCAGAGGTGGCAAAAAAAGCAAATGCTAACCTTTTGATTCTAACCCATATAAGTGCAAGGTACTCCAGAGATTTTGATGTCCTGATTCAGGAGGCTAAGGAGGTTTTTGAGAACACAGTAATAGCGGAGGACTTCATGAGCATTGAAGTAAAATACAGGGATTAAAGCAGAGCAGTAATTGAGAGGATGAAAAAGGCTCTACTATCTCTAAAACATTAATCTGAGATATCTCCCAATGGGTGAATTCTCATCAAAATCCAGCCCGATTTTTTTCATGATTTCCCATATCTCGTGTATGTCTGTCTCTCTACCCCATAAGTCGTTAGCGATGCTTACAATTGAATCTTCATCAACAGGATAACCATGCTCTTGAATCAATCTGGTAAAATGTGAGATATGATACTGTTTCAAATCTACATCGGCTTTTAAAACAGGCTTATTTTGCTTCTCCAGCCAGCCATCTATGCTGAAGTCAAGCAGACAATCAAATGCCCACAGAGGTCCCTCATCAAAGAAGTCAGAGTAATATACCGGATACATTGTTGGCAATCGTCCTTCGACAAAGTATTTTACATGGAGCACCTCGTGCCAGACAGTGGCATTCCAGTAATCGAGCGTTTTTACCGGGAAATTAAAGAAATCGAGTTTAATGACTGCTATTTTCTCTTTCCCGACGATTGATTTGAATATATACTTGCCATCCACCAAAGAGGTGGCTTCATTAATACTAAATATGAGTTTTTCTGGTTGAGTGCGTGACTCCTTTAAGGCTGTTTTTGCTATATCAGCCAGTTGCTGAATTGCTGACACCGGTGCGATTTTTTCCAGTTTTTTGTCATCCTTCTCGGTCAGGTCGTATTCGAATCCTATGCCATTGAGGTACTCATCCACATTAACCCCATACAAACCTTCTCCATTGAACCCGGGAATTTCAAAGGTCAGGAGGTAGTAGTCGACGTTGCCAAATCTTTTTGAACCTTCCATGTAATCACTATTGAAAATAAAAATGTTAGAAGCTGAGGTTATCTCTCCTTTCTGAGTAGATATGCTACTGCTAACAGTCCACCGATAGCAAATATTGCCTCAAATCCGGGCAACAATCCCTTTGGACCCTCAAATGGTTCTGGTGTTTCTGGTCTTTTTATTACAGTATCAGTCTCAGTGGGTGTTCCCGGAATTGATGGTGCTGAAGGCTTTGGAGTTTTCTTTGGAGGTATCCATGGTATGCTTACTGGAGTTCTGAGCTTGGTTGGCGTCGGCGTTGGACCTGAGGTTTCAGTTGGGAGTGGCAGAGCACCACCTCCTCCACCGCCACCTCCTCCACCGGTAGCTCCTTCATTTCCCTGATCTCCACTATCAGCGGGTTTCTCCTTAACTGTGATCTCTTTTGATGTTGAATTTGAATCCCCATCATTATCTGTCACTGTCAGCCTTACTGTATATGTACCTGCAACGTACGCATGAGTAGGGTTCTGATCAGTTGAGCTGGTGCCATCACCAAGGTCCCATAGCCATTCCATAATCGCCCCATCTAAATCATAGCTCTCATCTGTGAAAGTTACAGTTTCTCCCTCCTCAGGACTATCAGGCGAGTAAGAGAACTTAGCAACAGGTAATTCTCCTGCGACAGTTATATTGACAGTAATGGTTCTCTCCTCTGTCTCACCCCGATTTCCTGCTTCATCCTCTACAATTACTTTATATATATATGTCCCGCTTGTTAATCCCGTAACATCGTAATATCTGTTCTGTCCAGACCCCATCATTGTATATAAACTTCCATTCCAGTTTAATGTTGCCTTAAATGGCTCCTCACCAATCGATACATTTATGAATACACTTGATTTGTTTGTTTCATTACCATCTGCCGGGGTTGGGTCAATGAACTGTACAGCAGGCGGAATCGTGTCCACGGTTACTGTTCTCTCTTCAGTCTGAGCCTGATTTCCCGATAAATCCTTGGCTATGACATAGTATGTATACACATTATCTGATAATCCTGTAACGTTATACTCTGCTGAATTTCCACTTACGTCCATGAGGTGTTGATTCCCGTCCCAGTGAAGTGTTGCCTCACTCAATACCTCATTTGCATTGATTCTGATAGTTACCCAGTCGTATTTGACAAATGAGCCATCGGCAGGAGTAGGATAACTGAATCTAATGTCAGGAGGTGTAGTGTCAGGTGGTTGAACTGTTATTACCTTTGCGATGGTATTTGTTTCTCCCATGTTATCAGTAACTGTTAATTTCACTGTATATGTACCGGGATAGGCATAAGTGTGCCATTCCAGATTGCCTGAGCCTGTTGAACCATCACCAAAGTCCCATTCGTAACTCTGAATGTAGCCTCCTGAGTCAGGGTCAGATGAGCTGTCTGCATTGAATTCAATTTCATTCTCTACTGTAGGGTCAGAAGGAGTATAGGTAAAAGAGGGTTCTGGAGGTATACTATTATATGTGGAACCAAAGTAGTTCTCCCACGGTTCCATCAGTGGATGGTAGTCCTCATTTAACGCCTCAATTGAGTATCTTTTATCTCCAATTCCATCACCATTGTTGTCATAACCTGTATAGTCGCTCCAGTAATTACCCATGTATTCTGAATATCCACTTCCATTATATGTATAGTTCATCTGCTCAGGTGAATTCCATGCCGAGATTGAATCTGCAGCAGCGCAGTAACTGTCAATAATATTATTTAAATAAATCTGGTTATCATTCGCTGACGTAACAAGCGCGATACCATAAGCTGAATTGAGAAATATTCCATTATTTCTGATTATGTTAAATTCTGAATCGTAAATAAAGAATGCCTCACCGTTGAAGGGAATTTTATTTTCTTTAATCTCGTTGTTGAAGGAGTAAATTAGATAGATTCCGACCGAATTATCACTTATGATATTGTTCTGAATGTTGTTGTAATCCGAACTGTAAATATAAATCCCATTGTTACTGCCTGTTATCAGGTTACTGGATATTGTTGAACCTTCAGAATAGCTCAGATAAATTCCCTGACCGTTGTCAACCAGTAAATTATCACTTATAATTGAGTTGTTCGCCCAGTCAAGAAAAATTCCGGAACTTCCATCTCTGATGGTAAAGCCCCTTATTTCACAGTTATCTTCTCTCAAAGTTATTCCGTTATTGCCGTGGGCTGATATTACAGGATAATTTATGCCTTCAATTTTCAGTCTTTTATTCACTGTTACCGGTGCATAACTTCCCGGATAGACGTAGATGGTGTCCCCAGAATTTGCTGAATTTATTGCTTCCTGAATGTTTGTGAAATCAGGAGAAGAGTGCTGCTTCCCATCATCATCAACATACCACGTTGCCGCTGATGCCACTGATATCGTAAAAATTAATAGCAGAGCAGAAAAAAAAACGAGTGTTATCAGTCTTTCCATAGCTTTTGCTGAAACACACGATGGCTTAAAGGATGACCTCATATTTTGAGGTTACTTCAGAAAATATAAATAATTTACTAACAAGAGTATTTATGGTTATTATAATGTAATAGAATCAATACTTTTTCAGTCGTCTTCAGCGCTGCTATATCTCCAAAAAGCAAATTGTTGTTATTACAATTAGCATTACGTCCAGTATATTATTATCATGAAGATAACCCTTAAATACTTCCCTACTATTACAAACTATTGCATGCAAAAGCATGCAGACTGGAGAAGATGCGTGCCAGAGGATGGCACGTAGGAAAAAATGCCGGTTGGAGAGGTGGAATAAATGGAGAAAAAAATAGTTAGAATAGCCTTAGTGGCTTTGGCAATTTTAGCCATAGGCATACTGGTGCTGCCGTCAACTGTTACGTTGTTTGCAGGGCAGCATACATGGTATTACAAGGAATCACTGCCGTGCGAAAAATGCCATGCAGATGTAGCAGCAGAATTCCAGAGCTCAAGCAACTATCATCCCCCGGGAGCAACCTACCCAGTTTGGGAAGCCTGTGTTCTCTGTCATCAGGTAGAACCACTTTATCCGGGCGATGTTAACTATGCAGAACAGAAGCATGCAGCAACAATTGTGCCGTGCGATTACTGCCACTGGCCAGAAGCAAATGCTTTTGAGCAGGACCCGCACTATGAGTTCATACTTGTAGCAGAAGATGACCCGATGTTTCCAGGAGCAACTGAAGCATGTGTTGCCTGCCATACACACGCAAGACTTGACATCAGCTTCGAGTGGATGAAATACATGACCTTTGAGTTCAAAGTTAAGAATCCAGATAAGGGCAGAGATTATGAGCAGTCAGGATGGAATGCAGCGGATCTGTGGGAAAACGTTGCACATTATGGATACAATGGTACAGATTTCGGTACGGGATTCAACGCACACTCGTATGATTACCACTATGTATTCGACTATGGTGCCTACATAGATTCAGATGGAGATGGCGCAGCAGACGCTGACTACGAGACGCCACCGAGGTAATACTTTTTAGGGTGGTAGTATGAAGGTAAGTAGAAGAGATTTCTTAAAAATTTCAGCGGGTACAGGAGTGGCAGCGACGTTCTTAAAGCCTGACATTCTGAGACAGGCAATTGCTCTGCTAACTCAGGCAGAAAACCCTGTGGACATAATCTGGATTCATGGACAGAACTGTACCGGATGTTCAATTTCGGCACTTCAGGCAAACCTGAGGATAGGCGACCCAGCGAGTAATGATGGCACTGATTACTATGGCGATGGAAGTGGTGACATATACCTGGCAAACATCCTCGAGATTCTTGGTGCCGTTCCGGCATACTGGGGCAATGTAAACTCAGGTACAGACCTTGAATGGCATCCAACGTTGATGGCACAGGCGGGATGTTATTACTCAGATGATGGAGAAGAGTTCGAAGCTTATGTAAGTGACAGCATTCAGAGTGCAGAGTCCGCTTCAAGAACATATGTTGATGCGATGCAGTACATGAAGAGAGTTCTGAATGAATCGGATCACGTCTTTTTGGTTATTGAGGGTTCAATACCCTACCCGTCATGGGGTGATGAAGGAGACGTGGGATTCTGCGAAGTTGGTTTGAAGGAAGAAGGTACCGGAAAATACAAGGAGCTATGGCAGTTTGCAGACCTCCTGTACTGGATTCTCACAGGAGATACGACATATGAGGGTAGTCACGATGTTCGTGGCAATATAAAAGGAGTTATTGCATTCGGTAACTGTGCAGCATTTGGAGGAATTCCCGGTGGAAATCCAAATCCTACGGGAGCAAAGGGTGTAATGCACTTCTTTGAGGATCTCGATACAGGTTACGTGCCTTCAAGAGAATACAGGATTCCCGGACTCACTGATGTGAATTCAAGTAATTTCAGACCACTGGTTAATCTTTCAGCATGTCCAGCGCATCCAGACTGGTTGGTGCTGACATTTGCAGCAATTGCAGACTGGTATACAAGGGCCGTTGCTGGTGGCTATGGAGAATCTCTGACAACACTCATAACAAAATACATGGAACTTGACCAGTGGAAAAGGCCGAAATGGGTGAACTTCCATGCCAACGATAACAGCACATGGGTAGGTCCAATCCTGATGTTTGGTAAGACTGCACATGACCTTTGCCCGAGAAAACCAGCGTTTGATGCAGGTGACTTTGCACTGACCTTCGAGAAAGCTATTGACGATACAGGTAATCCGAAGAAGTGTCTGCTCAGGTTAGGATGCAGAGGAGTTACATCCTGGGTTAACTGTCCCGGTACGGATGGAAGTGGAATATGGAACAAGGATGATGATCCAACACACAACAACAACCTCAGCTATGGTGGTACATGGTGTGTCAATGTAAATGCACCATGCAATGCCTGCGGTGATCCGAATTATCCGGACAACGCATTAATGTACCAGAAGGGATTCTTCATGGAGTGCAGACATTCTGAGATGCTTGCCCTGGGATTGATACCGGGAAGCGCATCTTCAGCACCAGCAGGGAAAGGATTGACGTGCTACACATGCCACAGTGTAATGATGCCAAGGAAGTATAAGGAGTGGACGTATGGCTATCACGAGCAATTTGGATATGGATACTGGGGACCGTGAGGTGATGTGAAATGGCAGATTATGTAAAAATTACCCCGTTGACAAGACTGGAAGGACACCTCGGGATTACAGCAAAAATAGCTGATGACAAAGTCATCACAGCATATAGCCATGGTGAGATGTTTAGAGGTTTCGAGAAAATTCTGATAGGAAGGGACCCAAGAGATGCACCTGTCATTACCTCAAGGACTTGCGGTGTGTGTCACTTCATTCACAGACATACATCATTGAGAGCAATTGAGACAGCAGCAGGATTTGCATTCCCGTTTGCACAGGCTTTTGACGATACGACAGAGAGTGGAGGATTTACCGGTGGCAACGAACCAGGTTCTCTGTATGGTGATGGTATTAATCCACGATGGTTAGGACCGGGCAGGAATACACAGCAGGGAGCTTCCCCTTCAGCCATAGGTGGTTACTCAACAGTTTCATTGCTTCCGTTGGGGGCACAGCTTGCAAGAAATATAGTGCATGCACTGACGTATGTTTATTCGCATGCAGCTCACACAATAGCATTAGCTGCTCCGGACTACAAGGATTTGATTGACACTTATATCAGACAAAATAAGACAGCTCTTGAAGCTAATACAAATGCATATTTATCAGATGCCGAAAAGAATGGAACCGAGAGCTTCTTTGAGAATTTCTTAGCTGAGGCGGTTGTAGCACAGAGAATAATCCACGAGCTTCTTGGCGCACTCGGTGGAAAAGTTCCACATCAGATGTCAGCTATCCCTGGTGGCTTCACAACACAGCTCAGCGGTGGACTGGCAACTGCTGCATTGAAGATTGCGGCAAAGAGAGTACCGCATGCAGGAAAGGCAAGCAATCTGGCATCAGGTGGTCAAAGCTGGCCATTGCTTGAGGATAGTGGAGATGGAGTGGTTGATTTAGACACTGGAAATAATCTATTGACAAACAGTGACTGGATCTGCGCGAGAGTTGTTCCATTCACGTTGGGACTGCTCTATGGAGTTATTCAGACAGAGGCACATACGTGGGGTGTCGGCTCAGGCAACTTTGTATGTGCTGGAACGTTTGACATAGTAAGAGCAGATGCAGGAAGTGTTTCTATTACAGGAGACCAGTACTTCAGATCAGGTGTGTATCTCGGTAACTCTACCGACCGTGGAAGAGCACCGGGCGGCGATAGCAGATACCGATACGGGCTTGACCCAACCACTGGAACTTCTGCAGGTGACGCCTGGATGACCGTATATGAGGACATTACGAGCGGCAAGTATCCCTCACCGGAACTGCAGCCAGATGGCAAATACAGACCGATATGCGGTGGGTTGAAAGATCCGAACAGCGATGGTTATCCCGGAAATTGCGAGACACACCCGCTTGTGAGCAAGAATGACCCGAATGACGCAAGCAGGTACATCTACACATGGTATAAAGCAACAAGAGTTAAAGACAGCAATGACAATATATACGTGGTGGAATCAGGACCACTCGCAAGACTCGTGGTAAATGGTGTTGACCCGAATCTGAATCTCGGTGACCTAAGTGGACTGGGATTCCCGGGCATTGATGTAACTAATGGTATAAGAAATGCACTGGGTGGTATAGACAAGTCCTCCACTGGAGCAAGGCTTTTTGCCAGATTACAGGACACGCTGTTGATAATCGACATGCTGATTGGAACCGACTACTCGGGTGAAAACAAGGCGTCTGGAGGAGGCAACTACTACTGGCTTAACGAAATAAATCAAAACAAATGCTGGCTAACCAGATTAGTTTATGCACTGGATAACGTAGATGACCCGCTACCGGCATCAGTAATGTGGAAGGATGCAGTAGTCGAGACATGGGAAACCCTCGGTCAGGGTGCCGAGAGAGAGGGCAGTGCATTCTGGGATGCTCCCAGAGGAATAACATGCCACTTCTGCAAGGTTCTGGATGGCAGACTCACGCAGTACCAGCACATAGCAGGCACAACGTGGAATGGTAACGGAAGAGACCAGCTCAAGCAGCCCGGACCATTTGAATGGTCTCTGATGAACTTCACAAGAGACTGGGGTAGCAAGAGTCTGAGCAGAGTAGGAACAACAAGACAGTTCAGGAATGAGAGTCTGAGCGCACCCATTGTTGAGAGGTCAGTTACTATTAAATACAAACTGTTTGGTCAGTGGTGGGAAGCATACGATGTTCCAAAGCTTGGAGAGCCTCCTGAAGGAGACAAGGGTAATACAGGAGAGATTGTAGGTCCTTACCTTGAGAACACGTCCTATGTGGACTATACAGGTGGTAAGGTTTATCTATACTTCAGAGGTCCCGATGTGATTACAGATGGAGAGATCGACGATATGGAGACTGCCGGTATATCAATCGACTATGGATTTGCTGGAACTAATGCAGTACCCGCTCCAGCTGAGTGGGAAGGACAGTATGGCTACGGATACGGCAAGTATGGATATGATGGCAACCCAAGCTATCCGAACCCGATAAACATCCTCAGGACGATAAGAAGTTACGACCCATGTTTAGCATGCAGTATACACGTGGTTGACAGGAAAGGCAAAGCAAGAAAGTACGAGGTGTTGCCAGTAGCAGGCTGGGACATCTAAATTTTAAATTTTTTATTTTTTGTTTGTTTCTGTTTTGGTTTTAAATTTCAGATCTTCTCAACTATGTTAAGTAATCCTGATAGAAGATAAAAAGAAAAATTTTTTTAAGTTCAGAATTCAATTTATTTTAATGAAGGAAGTGGTAAGAGAGGCGATTAGGGAACTAATTTTGCCTGAATTTGATGCAGTGAGGGGTGAGCTTAAAGAATTGAGGGGCAGGGTCGATGAGATAAGCGTTCGAATTTCTGACCTCAATCAGCATGTCATTGAGCTTGGAAGAAGGGTGGATGAGACCAATAAGAGGATAGATTCTGTAAGGGAAGAGCTTACAGCAAGAATAGATGAGACCAATAAGAGGATAGATTCTGTAAGGGAAGAGCTTACAGCAAGAATAGATGAGACCAATAAAAGAATTGATTATCTCTCAGCAAGGCTTGATGAGAACACAAAAGAACTTGGCAGTTTGAAGGCAGAAATTGTAGAACTTAAAACAAGACAGGAAATAATAGATGATGTGGTTAGAAGGATTGGAAAGCTTGAAGAGAAGGTTTTTGCCTGATACTTGTAAAGTCTGGTAAACATTAATAAAGAATGTGAGGTTAACAAAAACAATGAAAAGGGTCACGATTATTGCAAGAGGGGAAGTTCAGAGGGTAAACTACAGGGATGAGGTCGAGAGAATAGCAAGAAAGCTTAAACTTACTGGTTATGTGAAGAATCTTAAACCATACGATGTAATGGTAGTTGCAGAAGGTGATGAGGTAAAGTTAAAGGAGTTTATAAAACTGATAAAGATAAATAAATATCCAATTTTGGTTGAAAAATTAGAAGTTGAATGGAGCAATGCCACTGGGGAGTTCAGTTATTTTGAAATAATAAGAGGAGAATGGCAGGAAGAGCTTTTTGAGAGATTTGATGTTGCAGGAAAAGTTCTTTACGAAATAAGAGACGGCATATATAGGGTAGAAGCAGGAGTATATGTGGTTGGAGAGAAGGTGGATGTTGTAGGTAAGAAGGTAGATGTTGTAGGTAAGAAGGTAGATGCTGTTGGAGAGAAGGTAGATGTTGTAGGTAAGAAGGTAGATGCTGTTGGAGAGAAGGTAGATGTTGTAGGTAAGAAGGTAGATGCGGTTGGAGAGAAGGTAGATGCGGTTGGAGAGAAGGTAGATGTTGTAGGTAAGAAGGTAGATGCGGTTGGAGAGAAGGTAGATGCGGTTGGAGAGAAGGTAGATGCGGTTGGAGAGAAGGTAGATGCGGTTGGAGAGAAGGTAGATGCGGTTGGAGAGAAGGTAGATAAAATCAGCTATGTGATAAGGGAAGAATCCGGCAAAACAAGAGCAGAGCTTGGAGGAAGAATAGACATGTTACGTTCGGATCTCAAAGAATACATGGAGTTGAACTTTAAGAAGCTCAGCGATGAGCTTACTGATATGAGAAAAGAGTTTGACAGGCTTAAACAGGCTTTGAGAAAGGCTGGAATCTCTGTTTAGAAGTTAGAGTTATATTAAAAACTGCTATCGGTTGGATTCTTTTCACGAAAGAAAGTTTCTTTTCATCTAAATTAAGAAAAGTTTTATGGTTAATAGGGTGATAGTATAATACCAAAAAGGATTTATTCTACATCCAGACAAAATTTTATTAAAATCTAAACTGGAGGTTGGCAAGTCATGGCATTGAAGATAATAATAATCGGTAAGGTTCATAACGTGGGATACCGGTTATTTCTGCTCGAAGAAGCAGATTCAATGTTTATCCCTAATTTTGACGCTAAGAATGTAAAACAGAATGGTAAAGAGGTTTTGATTGTTCTAATTGATGGTGAAAAGGAGCAGATTCAAGAATTTCTTGAGATTGTAAAATCAAAGAAGCCAGAAGGAGCAGTAATAGAAAGTATTAAAGAAGAAGAATATGGGGGGAGAATCAGAGAAATAAAGAGCTTCAGAGAGAGCCTTAATACTGCTCAATTAAACAAGATAGTTCAGACAGGTTTGACCATGATAGAAAAACAGGATATAATGATAGAGAAACAGGATGAGACAAAAAAAGAGATAAGACATGGATTTAACACTATTTCATCAAAGATTGACAGAACCAACGAACTTCTGGACAGAAGATTTGCAAATATGGAGAGAGAAATAGAGAAAATAAAGAAAGCACTGGCAAAAGCGGGAATAGAGATTTCATGACACTGAGAAAGAACTATTTAATATGGTGCAGAAAATCCTTCAGGAAATTTGTTATTGACAAAAAATTAATGTGCTTTGAGGTGTTAAATAGCATAAAAAAGGAGTGGAGTTGATGAGCAATGATAAGGCAATGGAATTAAATAATCAGGGCTTTTCTTACATTCAGAGGAGAATGTATAAAGACGCAATTCTGTGTTTCAGAGAAGCACTTCAGATCAATCCAGAGCTTGTTGAAGCATATAATAATCTTGGCACAGTTTATAGGCTTCAGGGTTTATTTGATTCTGCAATTGAAGAGTATAAAAAAGGTATTGAAATAGAGCCGGAAAATGCTTTGCTGCACAATAACCTCGGAGTTGCCTATCACGAGAAAGGAGAACTCGCAAAGGCGATTGAAGAATTTAAAAAAGCCCTTGAAATCAATCCAGAATATGCTGAAGCACATTACAACCTTGGGTCTATATACATGGATAAGGAGGAACTGGACATGGCAATTGAAGAGTATAAAAAAGCACTTGATATTGACCCGAAACTCTCAATTGCCCAGTTTGGACTGGGTATGGTATATAGGGAGAAAGGTATGCTCAGAGAGGCATATAAGGTTCTGGACGTATTCGTAACAACTGCGCCTGACTACTATGAGCCCCAGATTGTTGTTGCAAGGCGAGTAATTCAAGAAATCGAGAGCATGGTCTGATTACTCCTCGGTCTCATTGTCCTCGCTAAGAATTATGATTGAGAGTAAAAATATGAGCAATCCGGTAAAAATCGAGATAATGTATGTTATAATTCCCAGTTTCTGGAGTTTATACCACACGATGACTGAGCCTGCAATTGATAATACTGCAATAAATACATAGTCGTTTCTGGTAATTGTTTGCTTATTGACTTCAATTTCCCTGTTTTTAAAAACAGAGACAATTCCTGTGAGCATAACTCCCAAAAGAAGAAACCTGGAATCATAGAAACCTGAAATTCTTCCATCCCAGATTGTGTCTATAAGTAGAATCAGTAAATAGGTGGTCAGCAGGACTGGAAAGAGATTGGTAAAAGCTTCAGATGCTTCTTCAACTGTATTTCTTAAAGCTGTCATGAGTAACCCTCAATTCTATGCATTTTATTTAGAATTAGACTTGCCATTTTGTTTGCAGTTTCATACCCTTGAGAGCCAACAGAAATTACAGCATTATTGTCGAGAGAAAAAATGTAGTATTCCGCAACCCCCTCTCCGTAATGTAGTATAGAGAAACCATCTTCACCAATGTATGCCCTCTCAACCGGCGATTCCGATAAAAGTTGTCTCTTTTTGGTAAATTCCTCTTTTGCTATTGTACTGTTTTTAAAAATATATATCACATATGTAAACCCTATTTCAACTCGATACAATTTTCCTCCAGAAAAGCATTCATAACGTTCAACAATCATAATCTCTGGAATTGAAGGATTTCTTTCCGAATACCAACCCGGCCCATTAATTTCACTCACTTTAAGTGAATACCTGTCTGCAGGACACTTGTAATCAGTCAGGACGTAAACGCCCTTTTTTTCAACCTTAAATCTCCCCTCTATCAAGCCGCTTGAAATCAACAGCGCCTTTTTGTTCTCTTCTTTTGAGAGTATCCCACCTGCAAAGACAAATAGAAACATGAGAAAATAAACTGTCCAGCGAATAACTCTTCGGTTATTTTCTGTTTGCTGGTTATCAGGCATCATTTTATTTAATTTCTAATTAAATTTCAATATTTCGATTGTTTATTCATTACACCCGAATCTGTAAATTTTTGAGCCGTGTCTGTAGTACAGTTTCTCAAAACAATCACCTCGAAACTTATTTTCATTTATCCACTCTTCTTCGCCAATATAGATGTACACGGGTTTATTGTAAATTCTAAGCATTTTTGCTGTTGTGTTTGGATCCTTTGTTGACCAGAATTTTCTCCACTCACTCCTCCCCCATTTATTATATTCAAATAACCCCGGGGCAATAGTTTTCTTTCCACTGTATCCTATAACCCATGGAGAATAGTAACTGGTGATAGCCATCGAGTATGCATCCTCATCATATGACTTAATCATGCTGATGGACTCAAGCTCTCTCTCAGTAATAAGTGGTTTTGACTCAATTGATTCTTCATAAGCTGAGTAAATTGATGTAATTGCAAGCACTGTCAGGATTATGAAGCCAAAGCTTCTGCTGTATTTTATCAGATAGTAAAATCCAGCTCCTGCAAGTAAAAGGAGAGCAATATCGAGATGAATTATAAATCTGTTGTAAAAAAATAATTTCAGATAAACGATGACTGCAGTTACAATCCCCCAGAATACAATAGAATTGAAATTTTTCTCTCTAAGCATTATAAAAGCACCCGATACTGCAAGCGGCAGATAAAAAATGGCTGAATAGTGATACTCATCGGATGAAATGAATGTTCCTCCACCAATACTTTTTCCTCCATTCATGTCCTGACTGAATACTCCCTCTACAGTCTCTTCAGTTGACTTCATCACCCCTTTCAACAGTGATAAAGCAGACATGTGTGCGGGAATATAAAATGAGATGGCAAGTATAAGTATTAAACACCCGGAGAAGAATTTTCTTACTGTATCTTTCTTACCTTCACTGAACACATTCTCAGCGAGCGAGAAAAGATAAATCAACCCAAAAACTAAAAAAGTTGGTCTGTGAACAGCCCCTATTAACACCCCGGTGATTACAAGAGGCACATACTTTTTAGATTTAAAAAGGTAAACTGCAATTAAAGCTAAGAATATAGCAATAACATTCTTATAGTAAAATAACCAGAATGCCCTGAACTGGACAAATGAAGCTGAATAAAAAAGAGCAGCAATAATACCTGCTTCCTGCGAGAAGTATCTTTTTCCAGCAGCATAAATTGCAAGAACCACGAGAACATCAAAGAAAATAAACAGGAAGTTGTAGTGGTCAAAGGAATTGAATCCATACAGGTGAAGAATGCTGGTGATTATGAACAGACCGGGAG
>MTMJ01000056.1 GCA_002010045.1 Archaeoglobus sp. JdFR-22
TGCAACGCTCTCGTTGCATCAGAAAGGCAGTACTCAGGTACTACCTTAACAAGATGAAAAAAGGTCATAAATCCTGTGCGGGGGTTGCCGAGTCAGGAAAAGGCGCAGGGCTTAAGTCCCCGTAAGAAACCCTGTCCTGAAGGGGTCCGAGGGTTCAAATCCCTCCCCCCGCATGAATTTACCAGTAAATCTTTATATGGTGAATAGAATAAAATCATCTTAACAGTAATAGCAGCATGGGTTGAAGCTAATATAACCCTGAGAATAGCAGAATCAATAATGGAACAGTAATAAAATTGTAGAAAACTATTTAATCAGTCAAAGAGGCGTGAAAACCATGAAAACGGTAAGAATATTGCTAATCACTCTCACGCTACTTGCAATCATCCCGTTATCTTCAGCAAAAGTAACAATAGATGTCCAGCATACTCCGTCCACAATTCTGCCCGGGGATGTGGTAGAATACACTCTTACCCTGAAAAACGAGGGGACTCAGGACGTTAGAGTAAGCAGTTTGAATCTTGTTTCTGATGGGGTGAAGGTTAATCCCAAATCCATTTCAAATATCGGAACAATCGCAAAACAATCAAGTGTTGACATTCCTTTCACAGTCGAGGCTATAAAAAAAGGGACTTTCTCAATAGATGTGCATATCTACACAGAGAATGAGTCTCTAAAACGTCTTATTCTTGTTAATGTTGAAGATAAGCTTCCTGATTTAATCTTGACCTCATCTCTGAACCTGAACGAGGTGAACGAACTTGGATTTTACCTGACAAATCCTTTAGGAAGTATGAGCAGTGTTTCAGTTGAGGCTCTTTTCGACGCTGAACCGAGGCTTGTTTATCTTGGCGATTTAACCTCCTCAGGCAGCGGGAAATTCAAGTATATTCCTGAGAAGGAAGAGGCAGTATCTTTCAAGATTTCGTTTTATAATGGAATAAACTATCATGAGTTTGTTAAAACAATAACTCCCGAGTACAGGCAGAGTAAGGGACTTGTTATCAATGCTTCTGTACCTTACACGACCGTGCCTGTTTTTGATGTAATTCCTCTTGATGTTACAGTATCAAATCTGAGAAACGACACAATTTATTCCATACAAATCTCAGCTTCAATGGAATCCAGCGAAGAGATAAAAATAAAAGAGATTGCATATCTTAACAGACTTGAAACATCAAAGGTATCCTTTCAGTTTTCTCCAGCAAAAACCGGAAAAAATACGATAAATGTAGATATAGCTTATGAAGATGACCTGAATAATAAGTACTCAGGAAGGAAAAAAGTTGATATTTTTGTTCTTGACGAAAAAGCGATTTCTGTTACAAATATCGATACTGAAAGGAGTTTTGAGGGGATAACAATATCCGGTGATATAAGTAACAGTGGGAGAAGTACGGTATACAATGTCCTGCTGGCAATGCAGCTTGGAGATAAGATAAAAACATTTTATCTTGGCTCTATTGACTCTTCAGACTTCGATAGTTTTGAATTCGAATTTTCAAATGTGAATGAAAGCAAAGCTGCCTTAATTGTTTCATGGAATAACGAACTCGGAGAGAAAGTAGAATTCACAAAAGAAGTAGAAATTTCTGAAGAACTCACCACAAAGCCACCAGAAACAGGCAATCTTGTATTGATTGGGGCAGTTATTGCAGTTGCAATTGTTGTTCTTGTGGCATTCATCTGGATGAAATCAGGGAAATAATGGCATGAATGTCATTGAGCTCGAAAACGTAAAAAAAATTTATCAAATTGGTGAAGTTGAGGTTAAAGCTCTGAATGGTGTTTCCGCAAGTGTTGAAGATGGTGAATTTGTCTCTATAATGGGCCCCTCAGGAAGCGGTAAATCAACATTTCTGAACATGATAGGGTGTCTGGACAAGCCCACAAGCGGTAAAGTTATCATAAACGGGGTAGATACATCTGTGCTGTCCGACAGAGACCTAACGAAATTGAGAAGGGATACAATCGGATTCATATTTCAGACATACAACCTGATTCCAACTCTAACTGCTTTCGAGAACGTTGAACTCCCTATGATTTTCATGGGTGCATCCAAATCTGAAAGAGAGAAAGCCAGAGAAATTCTTTCCCTTGTTGGACTGGAGAAGGAGATTAACAGAAAACCAAATGAGTTGAGCGGTGGACAGCAGCAAAGAGTTGCGATAGCAAGGGCACTTGCCAACAACCCGTCAATTCTTCTGTGTGATGAGCCTACAGGAAACCTTGACACAAAGAGTGGGAAGGCTGTTATGGATATAATAGAGAGGCTGAATAAAGAGGAGAGAATTACGGTTGTTCTTGTAACCCATGATCCCGCAATCTCCAAATATGCTGACAGAGTAATCAGAATGATTGACGGAAAAATTGAGGGTGGTTCGAATGTATCTTGAGCTTGCAAAACGTAATCTGCTCAGGACTAAAGTTAGAAGTTCTCTTGCTGTTATTGGAATTATTATCGGTGTGATGGCAATTGCTTCAATCGGAATATTCGGGGAGAGTCTGAAAGCCTCTGTTCTCCAGAATTTCGAAGATGTTGCCAATGAATTGCTAATAACGCCTGCATTCAGTCAGGGTTATTCTGAGATTGAGAAAAACGTTGTTGACAAAATCGAGAAAATTCCCTCCATTAAAACATTCATACCACTCAAGAACACCCGCGATTTTGTTGAACATAAGTCCAAAAAAAATTATGGTTTGATTTACGGAATTGATGAGGAATCCTTAGAGGAGTTATTTGTGGCAGAGAAAGGCTCTATAAAGTTGAGGGGGAGCTGTGTTGTTGGAAGCGGTATTGCTGATATGTTCGATTTGAGAGCAGGTAGCAAAATTAGCGTTGCCGGTTGGGAATTTCGTGTGTCAGCTATTTTGAAGGAGGAAGGTGCAAGATTTGATTTAAACCCCAACAATATTATTTTTCTCTCTCAGAACGATTTTGATAAGCTGTTTGATGAAGGTTACTCGATGATTATAGTTAAGGTTGAGAAACTGGATGATGTCGAGAAAATAAAAGAATATATAGATAAGAAAGTGAACTCAAGGGGGGAGAAAGTAACGGTTTTTGAGATGAAGATTATTCTTGAAAGAATAGATGAAGTTTTTGCTCAGATGACTCTATTTTTAATGGCGATAGCAGGGATCTCGTTGCTTGTTGCTGGCGTAAGCATTCTGAATATTATGTTAATGTCAACAATAGAGAGAACGAAGGAAATCGGAGTGATGAGAGCTATTGGCGCATACAGAGAAACAATTCTCAAAATTTTCATGCTTGAGGCTTTAATTCTCGGGATAATTGGAAGCGCTACCGGAGGAATTTTGAGTCTTGCAGGCGGCTTTGGAATTGATATGCTGGTGTTGGGTTCAGCAGAACACCTCTTCACTCCCTCAACAGCAACACATATCATAGAGGGTATAACATTCGGAATACTGACAGCATTAACCAGCGGGTTGTATCCGGCATGGAAGGCAAGCAAGCTCGAGCCTATTGAAGCTTTACGTTATGAATGAGTAGAAATGCAGAATAAATCCTGAGTTCATGATTGTCACAAATTCTCCTCAAGACCTCTGATAATTATTTCTTCTATTTCTTCCGGTTTGAGTTTACCTGTTTTGAATGTCTTCCTTATTTCCGGGATCGTTTTATTTATCTTTTCTTTTTTCATAACTCAATTTCTACAACTTCAAATCTTCAAGGAAAACACCTTCCCCATCTTCAACATGACCGACTATTTTTCCTTCAACTTTCTTTTTCATATCTTCAGCCTCATCTTCTGGCAGAATAAGTGCCAGGCCCATGCCCATGTTGAAAGTTCTGTACATCTCATCCTCATCAACATTTCCAAGCTCCTGAATAAAACTGAAGATTTTTTGAGCTGGCAATGGTTCATCAATAACATATTTTACATTTTTGAGCCTTTGCAGGTTGAGTAACCCCCCTCCAGTTATATGGGCGATTCCATGAACTTCAAATTCTTTCAGAATGCTTAAAATCTCAATGTAAATTTTTGTTGGTACTAAGATTTCTTCGCCAATCGTTCTATTGCCAAACCTGTCAGTGTAGCTTAAACCAGCCTTTTCAATAACCTTTCTGACAAGTGTCAGTCCATTGCTGTGAATACCGCTGCTTGGAATTCCAAATATTATGTCACCGGGCTGTATTGCTTCACCGGTAATTATTCTGTCCTTTTCAACGTAACCTATTGCAGTTCCTGCTAAATCAAAGCCCTTAATCATGTCAGGCAGCGTTGCAGTTTCACCTCCAGCAAGAGTTATGTTCGCAATTCTGCAACCTTTTTCAAGTCCTGCAGCAATCTCCGCCATTATTCTTTCATCTGGCTTTTCTATAGCTATGTAATCGACCATGGCAACTGGCTCTGCACCTACAGCTATGATATCATTTACATTCATAGCAACACAGTCTATACCAATTGTGTCATACTTATCAATGACATCACAAATCATAATCTTCGAACCGACGCCATCAGTGGTGATGGCGATACCAAAATAACCGAAATCAAGAATGCTTGCATAATGCTGTGTGAGAATCGGTTTGCCTATTCCCTCTCTGATATACTTTATTTTCCCAGCCAGTGCTTTAATAGCTCTCTCTTCCTGCTCGATATTCACTCCCGATTTTGCATAACTGAATTTATCCCTGTTCAGATTCGTCTCTTGATGAGCTGGCTTCTCAGGTTGATTCATGAAAACAGGCTTCTCAAATCCTTTATTTAGTTTGTGTTATTTCTTTGAATTGCTGAGATGTTATTGAGACTCATAATTGTAGATTAAATCGATTTAAGAAATAATTTAAAACTTTTAGCAAAAGACTAATATTATCCAGTACTTAAATGAAACTGTGGCTGTGGACCTCATTCCTATTTATAAAAAAATGGACAGGAGAAAGTGGAGAATTCTCAACACCCTTTTCCGCTTTATGTGGAAATACGAATTTGTGCCAGTTGATTTGTTAGAGAAAGACCTGCAAATCAGATCCGAGAAAGTTGAACATCTTCTGAGGGAATTGAGCGATGAAAAAGTTGTCGTCAACAGAAGGAAAGGATATTTCGGAACATCATTTACTTTCACAGGGCTCTCCCTGTATTCTATCTGGAGGCTGGTCGAGAGGGGCGAGGTGAAGATGCTTGGAAAGCTTATGGGTGAAGGAAAGGAGAGCACGGTATATAACTGCTTGACAGGTTACGGTGAATCGGTCATCAAGTTCCATCGAGTTGGGCATCCTGCTTTCAAGAAGGTAAAAGAGAAGAGAGACTATGGCACATATCATTTTTCGGTTCTTGCCGTGAGGTCAGCAAAAAACGAATATAATGCCCTGAGACGATTATACGGATATGTGAATGTTCCACGACCTTTTGCGTGGGAAGGTAATGCAGTACTGATGGAGCTTATTGATGCGAATGAACTTTACAGGGTGAAACTTGAGAATCCTGAACATGTTCTTGACCTGATTCTTGACGAGGTCAGGGAGATGTACCGGGCTGGAGTTATTCACGGTGATCTGAGCCAGTTCAACATATTGATAAACGAAGAAGGAATATGGATAATAGACTTCCCGCAGTATGTAACCAGAGATTCGGAAATTTCAGAAGATTTTCTTTTAAGGGATTTGAATAATATGCTGAATTATTTCAGGAAAAACTACGGAATAGAGAAAGACATCAATCAGGTTCTGATGTTTGTTAAAAAGCAGTGATGAAAATAAGTTGTTCTATGGAAAGAGATATTAACATTGCTAATTAATAATTTTAAAAATGACATGCACCTTCGGGATTGACATTGTCAGAAGAGCACATGGAAATGTAAAATACGCTCTCTTCATTATTTACAAAGAGCAGGAAATTGAAAAAATAGTGTCCAAAGCAAAGTTATTTCGTCTTATCAGGCAGTATCGCCCATCCATCATTTCAATAGATAATATTTCGGAGCTCTTTTCATCAAAAGAGGAGTTAATACAGTTTTTGAAATATATTCCACCTGCTACAAGACTTGTCCAGATTGCGGGCAAGCAGAGTCTTCATTATCTCTCCAGACGTTATGGGCTGAAGATAGATATTAAAAATCCCATGGATGAGGCAAGAGCCTCAGCATATCTTGCGAGCTTTGGAGTTGGTGAAGAAGTCTCTGTGTTCGTCGATAAAACCAAAATTACCGTTTCGAGGAACAGGAGTGTGGGAAAGGGTGGCTGGAGACAGAATAAATACAGGAGAAAAATTCATGATGCGGTCAGAACTGTTTACAGAGAAATAAAGGAATTGCTCGATGATATAGGGATGGATTATACAGAAGAACTGCATCCCGGTTATGGGGGTTTATCAAAGGGAGTTCTCCTCATAAATTCTCCAAAAATTGACATTCCTGTGAACTCCTTCAAAACAAGGGATGTTCAGGTGAAGGTTGATGCGGTTGAAAAGGACAGGGTTGAGTATATTCCTCTTAGCAGAACAACAGTTCACACAATAACTGGAATCGACCCGGGCACCACAACAGCGGTTGCAGTCCTTGACCTGAGTGGCAATCTTTTAGGGGTGAGAAGCAAGAAGAACTGGAAATTCAGTGAAGTGGTGGACTACATTCTCTCTCATGGACAGCCGGTTGTTATTGCCACAGATAAAAGTAACACTCCCGAACTTGTCTCAAAACTGAGGGCAAGCTTTAATGCTGTCCTTTACACTCCAAAAGAGGACATGAGTATAGACAAAAAGCGAAGTCTTGTCTCGGACTTCAAGTTTTTAAATGACCACGAAAGGGATGCGACCGCTTCGGCAATTGAGGCATACAACTCGTATAAGAACAAATTATTGAACGTTGAGAAGAGAATTCCAGCTGGCATGGACATTGATGCAATCAAAACATGTGTTATAAGAGGTATATCTCTGAAAGAAGCTTTGAGCGACAAAAAAATTGAAACCTATAGAGAAAAGAAAGTTGTTATCGATAGAATATCGAGAGAGGAACTCATAAAGAAGGATAAATTAATAAAAGAACTGGAGGAAGAGACTAATATTTTGAAAAAAGAGATATTAGAGCTCAAGGACGAGATTGAGAAGCTGAAGGGAAAACTTGTCTCTCTCTCGAGAGAAGAACATGAAAAGATAAGAAAGGATTCATACATAAAAAATCTCGAATCAGAAGCTTTTGAATTGAAAAAAGAATTGAAAAAACGAGATAAATCGATTGAGGAATTGAATGAACGGATTCAGGTCTTGAAGAAGATGAAAATGCTCGAATTCCTTGGGTGGAAGAGTATCAAAATTTTGAAAAAATTCACAAGAGATGAGATTGATAGGCTTGAAAAAGAGGTTGGGATAGGAAAAGGCGACATTATTTATATTGCTGACTCAAGTGGGGCTGGAAAATCAAACGCAAATCATCTGTGTGATAAAGGTATAAGGGCGGTCATCACCGCAGGAGAGATGTCTCACCTTTCACTTGCGATTTTTGAAGAGAAGGGAGTGCCTGTCATCAATCCTGAAGAACTTGAAATAGAGGTGTCGGATGACATTGCTGTGATTAATTCAGAAAAATTTGAAGAGGTGTTTGAAGACAGAATAGCTCAGATTGAGAAGAGGAAGGTTGAAAATGTTGAAAAGCTTGTTCTCGACTATAAAAAGAGGAGAAAAGATGTTACCGAGCTCTGAAGTATGATACCTCCACTATCTCTCCTTCAGTTGACTCTAGAATTCCATCACTGTAAATGTTTTTAAGTCTGCCTACCCCTTTAGGACTCAACCTCAGCCTCACAACTGTCATCTCACTCTCTTCAATATACCTCTCAGAAGCAAAGACCATTGAATGAGATTGTGATTCTTTGCCATTCACTTCAGCGATTACACCCATAACCCCCTTATCGAGATCATAGTGCCTGCATGGAGTGAGAAAAACACAGCTTCCCACATCAATTCTCATTGCTGTCGAGACATTGTGAGTACTTCTCAATTCAACTGTCCTTATTGCCCTTCTGGCTATGTCTTCGATTACTTTCCTTGATATGCCTGTCAGAATATAGCACTTCATAAAATCACCCGAACATTGGGAATTCTTCCTTCGTAACAGGTTTCTCCTCCTGAACTTTGGTCTCCTCGGCAAGCTTCTGCATCTGTGCCTCGATAAACTCAGCCTCCTTTATGAGTCTCTCGGTGCCAACATCCATTCCAAAGATTTTGTTCAAAGCCTCGATAACCTGTGCTGCCGCTCTCGGGTCAGGGTTGAACCCATAGGTTTCTCCCAGCAGTATTAAGCCCGGAAACCTCCTTATAACACATTCATTAAGGATTGAACCCGCAATTCCCGAGATTGTTCCGGTCTTGAAAATCTCAACATGCTCTTTCAACTCATCAAGCAACTCCTCTCTTGTTGCCGCTCCAAAGACCCTGTTCTTTCCCTCAAAAGTGGCTACTCCTGCCATCGAGTATATTTTTTTTGCGTTTATCCCTGATGCCCACTCAACGATTCTGTGGACGAGGTCATAGACTATCTCCTCTTTGATTGGCACATCTGAATGAATGAAGACAATTTCATTGTCTGTGAGCTGATATATTCTTATCGGGGGAACGACGATTCCATCCAGCAATGTTGCTATTGGCGGAAGATTTTTCGCATCAATATAACCGACTGATTTGAGTTTAAACTCTGTTATGAGGTGGGCTGAGGCAATGGTTCCTACAAGACCTATCCCGGGAAAACTCGTGACAATAACGGGATTCTTTATATCGAGCTTTTCCACAATAATTTCGGTATCTGTCTGCATAATTTTAGCTCAAGAGCAACTTATATATCCTTTTCTGATTAATTTTTAATCCATGAGACAGTATAAATTTAAGAGAGGTTATAAACCAACGAACGATAGGCTCGAGGAGATGATGGAAGTGCACTTTGACGAATACAGAAAAGATGGAGATATCTATTATGCAAAATTTGGTGCTGCTGAGGCAAAATTATGGATTGAGAACAAAAAACTGTATGTGGAGACAAAAACAAATACCAATGTCCCGGGTGATGTAGCAGCAATGACAGTAAGAACTTACAATATATTCCTCGAGGATTTGACTGGATACACGGCAAAACAGAGGCAAAAGATGATGAAAAAAGAGGTGGAAGATTAGGGAAAAGGCTTATATCTTTTCAAGCGTATTAAAGAATGTGCATGAAATGGGATTTGCTCAATCTCTGTTTGAGCATGTTATAAGAATTGCAGAAAAAAATAAAGCCAAAAAAGTCTCGAAGATTTCACTCGAAATGGGAGAGTTGTTGTTGATAAATCCTGAACAGCTTGAATTCTGTTTTAAGGTTCTGATAAATGGTTCTGTCCTGAAGGATGTGGAACTTGATATCGAATTCGTGAAACCGCTTGTAAAGTGCATGGCCTGTGGTAGAGAATACACTGACATCAGAAGTTTCTGTGAATGTGGTGGAATAGTCTCGGTTGAGGGTGGAAAGGATATAATCATTAAAAAAGTCGAGATGGAGGTTTAAATGCATAAGATTGAAATCGAGGCTGAAGTGGATTTGCTCGCAGCCAACAAAAAACTTGCAGAGGAAAACAGAGAATTTTTTGAGAAAAACGGGATAATAGCGTTTAACATAATGGGTGCAACAGGCTCAGGAAAAACTCTCCTTATTGAGAAGACGATTGATGCAATGGATGGCGTTAAGGTTGGAGCAATACTCGGAGATGTTATAGGTAAGGCAGATTGTGAGAGAGTTGCAAGCCACGGAATAAAGGCTGAGGCCATTAACACAGGGAAGGAATGTCATCTTGATGCTCACTTTATTCATCACAGCATCTATTCATTTGCCGACACAGAGTTACTTTTCATCGAGAATGTTGGCAATATGGTCTGTCCTGCCGACTTCGACCTCGGTGAGAAGTTCAGGATTGTTATGGTCAGCGTAACTGAGGGAGACGATGTTGTTGAGAAGCACCCGGAAATTTTCAGACTTGCGGATGTCATTATAATAAACAAGGTCGCACTTGCTGATGCTGTTGAAGCTGACGTTGATAAAATGGAAAGAGATGCAAGAAATCTGAATGCGAAGGCTAAAATCTTCAGGACAGACCTGAGAAAAGGAACTGGTTTTGATGAGTGGATTAACTGGCTAAAGGAAGTGGTGAGATAAATGTGTTTGGCTATACCAGGTCAGGTTGAAAGTGTGGAACACCCTTTTGCAATTGTTGACTTCAGTGGCACGAGAAAGAAAGTCAGGATTGATTTACTGGATGATGTTAAACCCGGAGAATTCGTTCTCGTGCATGTTGGATTTGCAATTGAGAAGGTGGATGAAAAGGAAGCAAAAGAAATTGAGGAAATGCTTATGGAGATGTTAACTCCAATAAGCGAAGATTACAGACCGCCGAGTGAGGAGCTATGATTCCGGTAGAGAAAGTTAAGGGTGGGATTAAGGAACTCTCAGCCAAAATCAAGAAGGAGATGGAAGGTAAAGAGCAGATAAGACTGATGCATCTGTGTGGAACGCACGAAGATACGGTAACAAAATTTAACCTGAGAAGCCTGCTACCTTCTAATTTAAAGCTATTGAGTGGACCAGGCTGCCCTGTGTGTATAATTCCCGATGCTGACCTTCAGATGGTTTTTCATCTGATTGATAAGGAAAATATCATTTTCACGACCTTCGGAGATATGGCGAGGGTGCCTTTCGAGAAGAAGTCCCTTTTTTACTATCGTTCTAAAGGCTACGACATCAGGATTGTCTACAGTATCTTTGATGCGGTCGAGATTGCAAGAGAAAGTGATAAACAGATAGTTCACTTTGGTATTGGCTTCGAAACAACAATGCCATCCACAGCACTCGCAGTCCTTGACGGTGTGGAGAACTTCAGTGTATTCTCATCTCACAGGTTCTTCATTCCGGCAATGGAGTATCTGCTGTCTCTTGGGGAGGCTAACATTGACGGGTTCATAAATCCCGGTCATGTCTCCACTATCGTGGGAATAAAAGCATATGAACGGGTTAAAGAAGAGTATGGTGTTCCTCAGGTCATAGCAGGTTTTGAACCATACGATGTGATGCTGGCAGTCTATCAGATAATAAAAGCGATGCATGAAGGAGATGGCTTGCTGTTGAATGAATACAGCAGAGCGGTCAGGTATGACGGAAATGTGAGGGCTCAGAAAGTTATGGATGAGGTATTTGCCAGAGAGGACTGGGAATGGAGGGGTCTCGGCACTGTCCCCAATTCTGGAGGAGCAATAGCTAAAAAATATGAGGACTTCGATGCAATAAAGCTATTTGAGGATGTTTTCGCAGATTTCTCTCCAAAAGAAGACAAAAGGAAGAGAGCCTGCAAATGTGGTGATGTGCTGAGAGGTTTAATGATGCCTGATGAGTGTCCGCTCTTCACAAAAGCATGCACCCCCAGAGACCCAATAGGCCCGTGTATGGTGAGTTTTGAAGGTACATGTAACATCTGGGCGAAATACGGCGGTTATCAGGTTTAATTTTTTTCTATTCAGGTTTTAAAGATGAATTCAGGTTTGATGATATGAACGAATCGCAGAATATTTGTGCTCTTGTTGTGGAATTGGACATTCAGTCAACTGCTCTGATACCTGTTTTTATCTTCTTCATACCTTCGGGATTCACACAGTTTACGTAGTGATATATCGCTTTGGCAAGCGCCTCTTTATTTGTGTCCTCTCCAGTTTTTTTCTTGAGTTCTTCGAGAATATAGTCTGGAAGTAGCGCAGTTGCTTTAACGTATCTTTTCACTTATACCACCTGTTTGAATTAAAGAGGAGGAACTGTGAAATCCCTCATCCCGCCCATCAACCAGTAACAATGACATTAATAATGCAACATATTTTATAAAGGATTTTGATTTTGAACAAGTAATTATTATTATACTCTAAGGATTTAAGAAATGGCTGATTTAGAAAAGGAGGCAATTAGGCTACAACCACCAGATCCAGATGCCGTTTGCAGCTTCAACCCTTCTACCTTTAACCTTGCCCTCAATTGCAAGTCTCTGCAACCTTCGCAGGAGAACTCTCCTGTCAACATTTAGTTTTTCGGCAATCTCAGAGGTGACAAGAGGTATGCCTTCATTTTTAACAAACTCAAGAATCCTGTCCTCAAGTTCGAGCATAAACAAACTAAAATCAATTAAATATAAGTTTTTCTATGTCGTTCTTAAAATAGACATCTATGACGATTTTAATGAATAGTGCATATAAAAATTACAGAGATGGTCATAACGTCTCTTCATTCATAATTTCCATTCTGTCAATATTGATAATCAGTTTGTTCTTTCCATCTTCTCTCCCGATAACAGTACCATAAACAATCAGACGATTTACTGGAGTTGGACCAATTATTATGCCGTCATCAACCTCTGCAAGTTTAACATCTCCAAGAATCTTTGCGGTTGCCTGACAGATGTCGGGATGGGATAGAGAAGTCAGATTTAACTCCTCAGCACTGCCTATTAGCTTATCGTTTACTGTGACGGGAACTCTCATGGAGACATCAGTTTTTGTAACTTCAAGAATCTCGAATGCTCTCGCCGTGGGCCAGTATCCTCCTTTCGGTCCGGGAGTACCCTCAACAACCCCCATTGTCTTCAGAATCTGCATCTGGTTTCTGACTGTTCCGGGATTTCGATTTATACTTCGTGCCACATCCTCAGCTCTAATGGCTGAATTTCTTATTTTGTACTCGTTTATCAGTGCCTGAACAATCTCATGCTGGATTCGATTCAATTCCAGATTTCCAATCTCAGCAATCATCATTTTTCCTCCCGATTTTGTAAATGATTTTTTAAATTTCGGTTTTTATATCGTAAATAAGTTCGGACTTAAATCCGACTTTGACGACATAATATATAAATATTTCCAATTCCCTCACTCTGAGATAACTCTCCTGAAAAATATAAATCAGAAACAAAATGCATATATAATCTGAAGTGAGACTCATAGAGTGCCGGTAACAAGGGTGAGGGTTGGTGAGAAGTAAAATATTTCCTATAGCCTCATTACCATGTATTCCTGTCTGGAATGTTCTCGCTTTAGTCCTTTTTATGCTCAGTGAACCCATAAAATTCTTCAAAGAATATTTAGCAAGCAGGGTAAGACTTGAAGTCAATACTGAAGGCATCTTAATTTCCGGGGGGATTTATGGAAGGTCAATCCCGAAAGAATCCATAATTCCTGAAGGTATAAGGTTTGTAAATCTGAATTATGATGAAATGTATAAACCCGGTATGAAGTCAAGCGGGTTGCATTACCCGTTCTATAAAGAAGGATGGTACAGACTCAAAAATGGAGAGAGAGCACTGGTTTTTGTAACTGATGAATCGAAGACGATATATATTCCCACAAAAGAGGGTTATTCAGTGTTATTCAGTCTGAATGAACCAGAAGAGCTTTTACAGTTACTGAGAAGCGAAAATTAATAAACCTCTCATCCTGCCACTGGTTGAGAGTTTATGGAGGTTGGAGGATGGAAGATAAGGTAAGGATAGAAATTGGACTCTCTAAGGAAATTTACGACCTTTTAAGCGAGATTTGCAGCTGGAGTGGGATTGGAGTTGAGCGCTTTGTTGAATTCAGCATCATGCATAATCTGGAAGTCACAATAGACTTTATTGGTGGATTACCGGAGGATAAAAGAAGGGAATTTCTGGATAGAATAGCAGAAATCAGAGGAACCCTCTGATTATTTTAATTTTTTTAGCACTTTCTCAGTTGAAATCAGATTTCTGTTCAGTCCCAGCTCCACGGGAGACAGTCCTGTACTCAATCCCACAAGCTGGGTGGCATGCAAAACAGGTATTTTCTCCATATTCAGAGAAAACTGGGATGATTCAAGAGCGTAGTGACAGAGAGGACATATCGTGGAGATACAGTCAACCTCAATTTTTGAAATCTCATCGAGAATTTTCTTGACCATACCCTTCATGATTTTCTCATCCACGAGAGTAAGTGTAGCTCCACAGCAGTCTGTTTTTCTTGAGAAGTCAACAACCTGACAGCCCAGAACGTCGAGCAAATTTTCAAATGATTGAGGGTTCTCAGGATGATCAAATTCAGTAATTTCAGGAGGTCTCAAAAGCTGGCAGCCATAATAAGGGGCTACCTTTAAATCAAGCTTCTTCTCAACAAACTTTTCGAGGTTATCCAGACCGAAGTCATTCACAAGAACATCCAGAATATGTTTGACTTCTGCTTCACCCCTGAACTCTCTTTGAATCTCTGCAAGCACTTTATTGATTTTCTCTCTGGTACCATTCTCCTGAAGCATCATCTTTGCTTTTTTTGTATTCAGGTAACATCCGGAACAGATTGTGACAACACTGGCTGCAACCCCTTCTGCTAACGCCATGTTCCTTGCGTTTAAAGAGAGCCAGACATCCTCATTATAGTCTTCGAGATTATGTGTTCCACAGCAGTTAGCCTCCTCCAACTCGATGAGTTCAATACCAAGTTTTTCAGCAACCCTCAGTGTGGAGATGTGATATTCGACTGAGGTTGATTTTGACGAACACCCCGGGAAGTATGCGTATTTCAGTTTTTCATCTTCCATTTGAACCACCGACGATCTCAAAAATTCTCTTCACTTCATCAGCAGATGGTGACTTATTTGCTCTTATATTTATTTTCCCTTTTCTGAACATCCTCCATATAACAGTCGGGGGAGTCATATTGATTGATTTGAAGCCTTTGACGTCGAAAACAAGTTTAAGCTCTGATAACTCTCCATATTTCTTGATAATTCTCGCAAAAGACTCTCCAACTTTTGGTCTGTCGCCTTCTTTCACAAGTATTTTTCTTGCCACACTAAATACCTCAGCAGGTTTAACATCTCTCGGGCATCTGTAACATTTATAACAGGTTGCACACTTCCATAGCAGATTTGAATCAATCCAGGCATCTTTGCTCGTCTCAAGAACGATTTTCCTTGGATTAAAGCTGAAATCAATTTTTGCGACAGGACAGTCTCCACTACATGTCCCGCACTGGTAACACTTACTTGTCTCAAGTCCAATTTTCTTCAACTTTTCTGAAAGACTACCCATTTTTACCCACACTTCACGCCGAAATGCCTCATGTAATAAATTTTCTGGAATAACTTTTGCATGACAAACCAAAACTTTTTAAGTCATGCCACATCTCCAACCAAAACTTTTTAAAGTCACGGTTATTCTTCATAATTAATGGTGATGGATGAACTTGTATTTAAATCTAAAGTTGAGGATGGGAATATTACCATTGAACGAAAATCCCATCTTAGTGAGAGAACTTTAAAGTATATGAGAGAACTTTGCAGTGGATGTGGTCTCTGCGCAGTTGTATGTCCGGAGGATTGCATTACACTCAATCCACCTTCTGCAAAGAATGTTCATCCGGTCATTGTTATCGACCCTGATAAATGTCTCCTTTGCGGTATATGCAGTGAGGCATGCCTTTTTAATGCTCTTGAGGTTACTGCCAACGGCAAACCTGTTAAGGAATTTGAAGGTACACCGTATTTCTCCCTGATATACGAGATTGATGAAAGCAAGTGTCCACCTGATTGTAAGGACTGTGAACTTGCATGCCCGAGAAATGCTTTAAAATGTGATAATGGTGTCCAGAGAGACGAGAAACTATGCATATACTGTAAGAACTGCGCAATTGCCTGCCCGGAGAATACAATAATTGTGGAAAAAGTATTTTCAGGCGAGATAGTCATTGAACAGGAAAAATGTCAGACTTGTGGAGTATGCTACGAAGTGTGCCACCCAAAAGCGATTGCGTTTCCAAAATTTGAGCTTGGCAGGGAGCCTGAAAGAATTACCGTGAATGAGGAGATATGTATATATTGCGGAGCATGTGAAAAAGCCTGCCCGCTTGATGTGATAAAGGTTGTAAGAAAGAATGTGAGTTACTCTATTACAGGCGTGAATCCTTGGACAAAGAAACATGAAGAGGCATTTAAAAAAATCGTATCGGGGTGAATTATGGAGCTTACACTTGATGAAAAGCTGTGCACAGGATGCGGAAACTGCGCAATTGCCTGCCCTGTCAACTTCCCACTGCTCTATGAAATAAAAAAAGAGTTGAGAATAGAGAATGGCAGAATCAGGGTTAACAGGGAGCTGTGCAACGGGTGCGGAGTCTGTGTTGAATCATGCCCCTTCAATGCCATCACTTTAAAATTTATTGAGCCTGTAGAAGTTGAGAAGAGAGAAAGCATTTTTGAGACGCCAGAGAAAAAAGAAATTGAATTGAGAGAAACCAAGCTTGACATTAATCCATCACTTTTTAAAATATATGAAAATACAAGAAAACCATTATCTACTGGATTATTGAGGAGGGTCTTCGAAGGAGAAGATGCAGATATAGACCAGATTAAGAGGTTTATTCTTGATTTTGAAGAGAAGGGAAATGTGTTTGCGATCCTTGAAGATCTTATTATCAGCGAAGACCTCTGCTCTCTCTGTGGAGCATGTGTTTCTGCCTGCACTGAGGATGCAATTGAAATAATCGATTACACTCCAAAGTTAACGAAAGAATGTATTAACTGTGCGTCCTGCTACCTCATATGCCCGAAAACACGATTATTCAGACCTTATGAATTCACAAGCAAAGAAAGAATAATCTCAGCGAGAAGTATGAAAAAAGAGATTCTTTCTTCAACAAAACAGGGTGGGGCGGCAACCTCACTTCTTGTTTATGCACTTGAGAAGGGCATCATTGACTGTGCCATAGTGATGGTGGATAACACACCTGTCCTTGCAACAACTCAGGATGATATAATAAAAGCATCCGGAGTAAAATTCGGTATATCTCCTAACGTCTCCTTTCTCCGAAAGGCGATTGAGGAGGGATACAGTAAAATTGCCCTTGTAGGTGTACCATGCAATGTTACTGCAGTGAGAAACATCCAATCCATCGGGCTTGAGGAACTGAAGCTCGTGCTTGGTGTATTCTGTCCAAGAGGCAGCCACCCAGAGAAAAAACCAGTAGCCTGTAAGTTCTGCACAGACTATACAGCAGAGTTGAGTGATATTTCTGTGGGCAGTACAGGTGCAGAAAAAGGCTGGAGAACTGTCATTATCAGAACCGAGACTGGAGAAGAACTTTTCAAAGGAGCACTCAGAGAAGGATATATTCAGGTAAAGGATATGCCTCCTGATGGCCTCGACAAACTCATGAAGATGGTTCAGAAGAAAAAAGCATCCGGAAGTGGGGCTGATGAAAAATAACGACGAACCAAGGATAGGGGTCTTTGTCTGCCATTGCGGTAAGAACATTGCTGGCTCAATTGACGTTAAGAGTGTTGCTGATTACGCTAAAAGCCTTGATAATGTTGTTTTCTCTACTGACAACACATATTCATGCTCAAATGTTGGACAGGATGAAATCAAGGAGGCAATAAAAGAGAATGACCTTAACAGAGTTATCGTTGCTGCGTGCTCACCCAGAATGCATGAATCAACATTCAGAAAGACCCTTGAAGAAGCAGACCTGAATCCCTTTCTTCTTGAATTTGCAAACATAAGGGAGCAGTGTTCATGGGTTCACATGAGAGATGCAAATGCAACTGACAAGGCGAAATCTCTTGTAAGGATGGCTGTCGCAAAGTCCAGGCATTTGAATCCGTTCGAGAAGAAAAGACTCGCAGTACCTCCAAAGACGCTTATTATTGGTGGAGGAGTTACGGGAATTCAGGCAGCCCTTGACCTTGCTGATCAGGGAATTGAGGTTTATCTTGTTGAGAAAACACCTTCCCTTGGAGGACATATGGCTCAGCTTGACAAAACATTTCCGACAATGGATTGTTCCATCTGTATTCTTGGACCCAAGATGGTTGATACAAGCAAGCACGAGAATATTCACGTCTTCACGTATTCGGAAATTGAGGATATACAGGGTTATGTTGGAAACTTTAAGGTTAAGATAAGGAAAAAAGCGAAATTCGTAACCGATGACTGCACGGGATGTGGTGTATGTGCGAAATTCTGCCCTGTTGAATTTCCCAATGAATTCGATCTCGGTCTTGCCAACAGGAAGGCAATCTATGTTCCATTTCCTCAGGCTGTTCCGCTGATTTATACGATAGACGCTGAGAACTGTATTGGATGTGGACTGTGTGAGGCAGTCTGCGAGCCAAAATCAATTGATTTCTTCCAGAAAGACGAAATTGTGGAAGTAGATGTCGGTACGATAATAATTGCTACCGGTTATGATATTTATGATGTTAGCAGGATTGAAGAATACGGTTATGGAAGATATAAGAACGTGATAAACTCTTTAGAATTCGAGAGGCTTATCAACGCCTCCGGTCCAACAGAAGGAAAGATTACAAGACTATCAGACGGAAAAGAGCCGAAGAGAATTGCTTTCATTCAGTGTGTTGGAAGTAGAAGTGAGAAGGACAATCCTTACTGCCCGGGAGTATGCTGCATGTACTCTTTAAAACATGCACAGCAGATTAAGGAGAAAAATCCTGACACTGAGGTATCTGTTTTCTACATGGATATAAGAGCAGTCGGGAAAGGTTACGAGGAGTTTTACTGGAGAGCAAAGGATAGCGATATAAAATTCGTACGTGGAAGACCAAGCAGGATTGTGGAATGTGCCAACCAGAACCTCAGGATTTTTGTTGAAGATACTCTCGCAGGGAGAAGTGAGGAGATGGAATTTGATATGGTGATTCTCGCACCCACCATGATTCCATCAAACATTGAAAAACTCAGAAAGATGCTCAACCTCTCCAGAAGTCAGGACGGCTTTCTGATGGAAGCTCATCCCAAGCTCCGCCCCGTAGATACGCTTACCTCTGGAATTTTCCTCGCAGGATGTGCTCAGTCTCCCAAAGACATTCCTGCGAGTGTTGCTCAGGGAAGCGCAGCTGCAAGCAGAGCGGCAACCTTACTCGGGAAAGAGGTTGAAGTGGAGCCAATTACAGCATTCATTCGTCCTGAGCTTTGCATTAAATGTGACATCTGCAAGGAAATTTGTGACTTCAATGCCATCGAACTTACGTGGAAGGATGTCATAGTTAAAGAACCACTCTGTTCAGGATGTGGAGCGTGTGCCGCAGCCTGCCCGACTAAAGCAATCCAGATAAGAAACTTCACCGACGAACAAATCTATGCGCAAATTCGTGAGGCATTTGAAGAATATGATGAGCATCCAAGAATCCTCGCATTTCTCTGCAACTGGTGCAGTTATGCCGGAGCGGATACCGCAGGACTTGGAAGAATGCAGTATCCTTCGAATGTCAAGTCAATAAGGGTGATGTGTAGTGCGAGAGTAGACCCCCTTTTCATCATAAAGGCATTTGCACACGGAGCAGATGGAGTCCTTGTTGCTGGATGTCACCTTGGCGATTGCCATTATGTGACAGGAAACTATAAGGCTAAAAACAGAATGGAGAAGCTTTCATATCTGCTCGAAGAACTCGGGATTGAAAGAGAAAGATTAAAAGTGGAATGGATTTCTGCATCCGAAGGAGAAAAATTTGCAAGAACGATTACTGAATTCACAGAAACTTTGAAGAGTATGGGCGAACTGAGGAAAATAGAGCCGGCGGTCATCGAGAAAGTGGAAGAGGATATAGGTGTGATTGATGAAGCTAATCCTTAAAAATGGCATAGTTTACGATCCTCTGAACGGGATTAATGGCGAAAGAATGGATATATGCATAAAGGATGGTAGGATAGTCGATAAAATCTGGTTCGGGGCAAGGAAAATTGATGTTAGAAATAAACTCGTTATGCCCGGTGGTTTTGACCTTCATTCCCATATTGCTGGAGGAAAGGAAAATGTCGGAAGAATGATGAGGCCAGAAGATAGTCTGAGAAGATTTTCTGTTAGAAAAAATGGTCTCAGGAGTGGCAGCGGCTACTCCGTGCCTTCTACGTTTCTCACCGGTTATGAATATGTTAAAATGGGCTACACAACCGCTGTAACTCCTGCAATGCCGCCCTTATATGCAAGACATACACACCATGAGCTGAATGATATACCCATCATAGATAAAATGGCATTCCCTCTTTATGATGGAAACTGGTTTGTTATGAAATATGTCGCTGAAAAAGACATAGATATGTTACAGAATTATGTCGCATGGCTTTTGAGGGCAACCAAGGGTTTTGCAGTGAAAATAGTGAATCCCGGTGGTACGGAAGCATGGGGGTGGAGAAGAAATGTCAAGGATGTTGATGAAGCAGTGCCCCATTTCAACGTAACCTCGAGAGAAATAATTGAGAATCTTGTTAAAGCATGCGAATCCTTAAAGCTACCGCATTCAGTTCATCTTCACGGTAATGACCTTGGCAGTCCGGGCAATTTTGAAACAGCCCTTAAAACAATTGATACAATTAAACATATTGATGCAAAAAATAACAGACAGGTGCTCCATCTCACACATCTTCAGTTCTTCAGTTATGGTGGAGATTCATGGAAGACATTCGACTCAAGGGCAGATGAGGTTGCGAAGAAGGTGAACAAAAGGGATGTCACCATAGACACGGGCAACGTTCTCTTTGGCGATACAACAACAATGACCGCAGACGGACCTCTTGAATATTCTCTTCATACAATTACAAGGCTGAAATGGGTTAACAGGGATGTGGAGCTTGAGACCTCTCCGGGTGTTACTCCGGTTATTTACTCAAAGAAGTCACCGGTGAATGCTGTTCAGTGGGCAGCTGGTATTGAGCTTGCTTTACTGATTGATTCTGACAAGGTCATCCTTACCACAGACCATCCAAATGGCGGTCCTTTCACAAGATATCCGGAACTTATAGCTCTTTTTATGAGCAAAAAATACAGAGATAAATATTCAGAGATGAACAACGCTATAGAGAGAAGAACGGGGTTGCTGACGATTGACAGAGAGCTTGACTTCTATGAAATTGCACAGATAACAAGAGCAAATCCCGCAAAGTCTGCAGGTATGGAGAAGATAAAGGGGCATCTTGGAGTGAATGCACATGCTGATATTGCAGTGTACGATATCAACCCCCTTGAATTTGATTCTTCAGATTATGAAAAGATTGAGAAGGCTTTATCCACTGCATTTCTGACTTTAAAGGATGGTGAAATCGTTCTGAAGGAAGGAAAAATAGTTAAAGAGACACCGGGGAGAACGTACTGGGTAAATCCAGATGTTGACAGTGCTATTGAGCCTGATTTAAATGAATACTTCAGGAAGTACTATTCCGTTAGTCTCTCAAACTATTTCGTCCAGAAAGACGAGCTCGTCAGAGGTGAGATATTCACTCTGAACTGAGGTGATTTTGTGGTTACTCTGAGACTCAAAAGAACTCCTGATTTGTGTCTTGATGTTGAGGGTATTATTCCCGAAGCTGTGCAGGGAAAGACTCTTGAGGAAATAGAGAAGATGGAAATACTGAATGGCAGCAGGAAGGTAAACATCGGAGACTATTTTGATGTTACTGATGAGGGCAATTCGTTAATCTTTGAAGGCGACCTGAGCAAGGTTAAGAGAATAGGGATGAATCTCAGGGATGGTGAAATTCTGGTTAAGGGTAATGCTGGAATGTATGTTGGAGCTTTTATGAGAGGTGGAAAGATAACAGTAGAAGGAAGTGTGGATGCTTTTTCCGCATTGAACATGAAAGGTGGCGAACTCATTGTACGGGGAAATGCAGGTGATTATCTCGGTGCATCCTATCGTGGAGACTGGAGGGGCATGAGCTCCGGAAAAATACTTGTTGAAGGGGATGCCGGCAAAGAAACCGGGTGTTTTATGTGTGGAGGAGTAATAATTATCAGAGGTACTGTAGATTCTTACTGTGGTGTAAAGATGAAAGGAGGGACTATTTTCGCAAACAAAGCCAGAACAAGAGCTGGAGCGAGTATGATGGCTGGCAGCATCATCCTGAACAGTACACCCGAATTGCTGCCCGGTTTCTTTTTTGAGAGAAAAATGGAACCAGAAATTGAGAAGTTGCTGGAATTAGAAAAAGAGTTAATAGAGGGGGAGTATCACCTTTTCTCAGGCGACCACGCTGAAAGAGGGGCTAAAGGTAAGATATACGTCCGGGAATTTATTTCATTTTAAAAACTGGATTAAGATTTTTCATTCTGAAGTAAACCACTGAAACAAGTCTTCCGGAAAACATATGGTGATGATGGCTCAGCTTTTCCACATTGAAGGATATGTCCCTCTCTCCATTATGACCCTTGATGTATCGCACACGACTCCACTTCTTATTCTGTAGATGTCCTCAGCACTCAAAAGCGCTCTTCCAAGAGCAACAACCTCGTTTTTCAGAGAAAATAGGGCGATTTCATCGCCTTTACGTATTTTTTTCTCGATATAATACACTCCCTTCGCAGCTAAGTCTGCCCCATGACAGATGGCATCTATTGCAGTATCTTTGATAAATATTTTCGGAAAATTCTTTAAGGCAGCTTCCTGAGGCTGAATTACTTTTCTCAGATACTTCTCTTCTCCTTCTTCTTTCCAGAAGATATAAGCATCCTTCAGGTCATGGAGGGTGTAACACGATTCTTCATTAAAGACACCTGTTGCTGTCCTTCTTAATTCCTGCATATGTGCCCCGCAGCCAAGAATCTCACCCACATCATAACAGAGTTTACGTATATACGTTCCCGCTTCAGTCCTCACTCTGAAAAGAACATCTCTATCATCTATCTCGAGAACTTCCAGTTCGTAAATCTCCCTCACCCTTATTACCTTCTTCACTGCTGATTTAAGGGGAGGGCGCTGATATATCCTTCCTGTAAACATTTTGAGAACATCTCTGACCCTTCCCTGTGGTATATCTTCATGCAGCCTCATGAGGGTTATATACTCTTTTTCTGACGTCTGTAGGGTCTTAAGAAGCTTTACTGCGTTCCCTATCAGGACAGGAAGTACTCCGGTGACTCTCGGGTCGAGCGTTCCGGCATGCCCTGTTTTTTTTACATCCAGTATTTTTCTGACCCAAACTGTCACCTCATGACTTGTTGGACCCATTGGTTTGTCAATGCATACAATTCCGTTCAGTATGTATTCCTCAATAGGTCTTCGCAGAGGATATTTTCCAAAACTCTCGTCAGTCCTTCCTTCTTCTCTTATGTAAAACTCATCCTGAAATCTGTCATATAACTCATCCACCTTGCTGTATATCCCGTCCATTCTCTGTTCATCTTTCATTCAGTTCTTACAGCCCAATCATGTTTAAAATTTTATTGTATCTATAATTGACAAATCCAGAAAAATATTTCAATAAAGATGTTCAAACTCAAAAAACGGGGTGGTTTGATGAAGATCAGGTGGCTTGGCAATTCCTGTGTTGAGATTTTTGAACCGAAACACATTGTTATTGACCCGAATTACGTAATCGAGCCTGAGAAGAATATTGAGATGGTTTTTGTGACTCATGAACACGACGACCACTTTGACATTGACAAATTTGCTGCGTTAAATGCTCCCCTCGTAGCTCCAGAATATATGATTAAGGAATTTGAACTGGAAGGCACGATTGCGAGCGTGGGCAGGGAGATATCAGGGGTTAAGGTACTTGAGAGCTGGTGCTGGGGTTCAAAGGAGAGTGTGAGTTATTTCTATAATGGTATTCTGCATCCTGGTGATTCCGCCAAGTTCCCAGATGCCAAAGACGTGAAACTTGCATTCACTGCCTGCTTCCCGGATTTCTATGATGATTACATCCTTGAGTTCAAAAGGATTGAGCCTGAGCTCGTTGTACCTTTTCACTATTCTGAGAAGAAAATTGAAAATGCAAGAGGTTTAAAGAAAAGACTTGATGAAGAGGGAATAAATTGCAAAATTGTTGACATCGGAGAGACAATTGAGGTTTGATTACCATAAAATTCATAAACTCATCAGATTGAAAGAGTAAACTGAACTCATGTGAGAGTATTCAGGCAGTAAAGCGCCGATGGTGTAGTCTGGTAACACATGGGCTTGCCGAGCCTTTGCCCCGGGTTCAAATCCCGGTCGGCGCATGTTTTAGCGTATTTTTAAGGTAGTCAAACTCCTTTGTGCGAAATCGTAGATATTGCGGTTGATAATCCTGCCTGCAATACAAAAAATAAAAAATTTAAATTACAGAATTATTTCGATTCCAAGTTTTTCAGCGAGTTCTTTGTACCTGTTTCTTATTGTCACCTCAGTCACACCTGCAACTTCAGCAACTTCTCGCTGGGTTCTTCTCTCTCCACCCAGAATGGATGCTATGTAGATTGCTGCTGCGGCAACTCCTGTTGGGCCTCTACCACTTGTAAGCTCCCTCTCCTCGGCTTTTTTGATTATTTCTATGGCTTTTTTCTGTACTTCTCCGCTCAGACCTAGTGCTGCACAGAATCTCGGCACGTAGTCTGCTGGACTTGTTGGCATCAACTTCAGACTCAGTTCTCTTGCAATGAACCTGTAAGTTCTTCCAATTTCTTTTCTATCAACTCTCGAGTAAATAGCAATTTCATCAAGAGTTCTCGGCACACCAGCCTGTCTGCATGCAGCATAGAGTGCAGCAGCAACAACGCCTTCAATACTTCTTCCTCTGATGAGGTTCTCCTCAACTGCCTTTCTGTAAACTACCGCTGCCGTCTCTCTCACACTCTTCGGCAGGCCAAGAGCTGAAGCCATTCTGTCCAGCTCGCTCAGTGCAAATGCAAGGTTTCTTTCAGTTGCATTGCTGATTCTGATTCTGCGCTGCCATTTCCTGAGCCTGAAAAGCTGCGCCTTATTCCTTACTGAAATTGCCTTCCCGTAAAAGTCTTTATTACTCCAGTCAATGATTGTAGACAGCCCTTTATCATGGATTGTATATGTAACAGGAGCACCGACTCTACTTCTTTTTTCCTTCTGCTCACTATCAAAAGCTCTCCATTCGGGACCAGCGTCAATATATGTGTCCTCTATGACGAGGCCACAATCCTGGCATATAAATTCTCCTCTTCGATAGTCCCTGATAAGTCTGGGACTACCACATTCGGGGCAGACCTCTAGGATCTCTTCTTTTTCAATCTCTCTTTCTACTTCCTTTCTTTCTACTTCCTTTACCTTTTCTACTTCCGGCATGAGGGATCACCACAAACAAATTTTTATTAGCAAGGTTTCCCGCAAATTTCTTCAGGGAATTTTTTCTTGGTTTTATAAGTGCAAAAGGAGTCTTTGTCGGCCCTATAATGTCATACACATTTCCGATTTTCTCAGCTCGGTCGGTCAGAACCTCCGCACCAACTTCCGGGAGGTTACCGGGTTCAATCTGAGCGATGATGAGACCGGAACGTGAAACATGAGCCGCACTACCGAACTTTCGTAGTTTTTTCATGAAATCTCCAATCTAAGACCTCAAATTCGTATTTTCAACATCCTTCGCCTTATAATTCCCTATTAACATAACGTTCGGTGATTTTTTTTCTCAGCTTTTTATTCACATCATTATCATGTCTAACCTATTTCGAAACCTTAAAATACTGTTAGTTACCCAATATATAAACTTTTTGCCCAATTTCATGATAATGATATTCAGACTCTGATGATATGACAAATCGGAAGAAAAATATTTTGGATGTGTTTTTAAAAATTATGGATGTAAAAGTAATTCAGGATACCATTCACGGGAATGTTCAGCTTGAGGAGTGGGTAATAAAGATTATTGATACTCCCCAGTTCCAGAGATTGAGAAGAATCAAACAGCTCGGTTTTGGAAACCTTGTTTATCCCGGGGCTAACCACACCAGATTTGAACACAGTATAGGCACTATGTCTGTAGCGCAGAAATTAGCTGCTAAGATGAGTGTGAACGAATTGATTAAAAAGGAAATAATTGCTGCAGCACTCATCCACGATATATGCCNCCCGCCATTTTCACACACATCTGAGAAAATTCTTGAAAAATATCTGGGAATCGCACATGATGATGTGGGCAGTTTGCTCGAAACCTCCGATATCAAGGATATCCTTACTGATGAGGGTTTGAGATTCCAAAGAGTTGTCGATCACATAAAAAGCAAATCCAGAATCGACATTGTAAGTGGGGATATTGATGCAGACAGGATGGATTATCTTGTACGGGATTCTTACTACACGGGTGTTGCTTATGGCATCTTTGATCTCATCAGACTTATAAACAAAATTTATTTTGAAGATTACAGGCTTATTATTGATTCTGGAGGGTTGAGGGCGGCAGAATCTCTGTTAATTTCAAGATTTATGATGTATCCAACCGTTTACTATCACCATGTTTGCAGAATCGCGGAAAAGATGTATGAGAGGTCTCTGGAAAAATGCTTTGAAAAAGAATTGCTCATCCCCGATATGCTTCTTAAAATGGATGATTATGATATTGTGGCATTTCTCAGGTCTCAGAACGGTTTTCCGGGAGAGATGATGGGGCGAATTGACTCAAGGAGGTTGATGAAGAGGGCAATTTATGTCGGGTTGAATAGAATAGGTATTGACATTGCAAGGTTGAATCCCCGTAAGGCTGAGGCTGAGATAGCTGAACAATCAAAGATTGACCCAGATTATGTGTTTGTGGATATACCTCCCTCTGTAGAGGTACGTGAACTTCAGGCACTGGTAAATATAGATGGAGAAGTGATGAAACTTGAAGAGGCTTCTCCACTCATCCGTGCATTAAAGACCGCTCAGAAAGAGGTATTCAAAGTGGGAGTATACACAAAGAAAGAGTATGTTGAGAAGATTGCCAGAGTATCAGCAGATTATTTTGAGATTGAAAAAATTCAAAAGCAGAAAAAACTGGATGAGGTTCTTCCAATCTGGTAGGATTGACATAACTGATTTAATCTCATTATGGGAAAACTTCAAATATAATCTTAACTGAACTCATTTAAATGTATCAGCGAAATGAATATTCAAAGAACAGGAAAAGAATAATGACTGCTCTCTTCAGACAACCGATGGATTTCACTGCTTTAAAGGATGAAACAAGGTTATCGGAACCAACTCTGTCAAAACATCTCAAAGACTTGATTAACTCTAAATTTATTGAAGTGAAATTCGAAGGAAGAAGAAGAATTTACAACATAACAGAGAAAGGTCTGAACTCTGAACTCAGGATGTATCTTGCAGGGATAGATTCTGCTCTGAAAGTTTTCGAGAACAATAAAAATTTCTGGAAGGTTGCCGGAACAGAAGCGGTTAAAATGGTATCTGCAGGTAGTGAATCTCTCACTACATTTATTCAGGCTCTTGCTCGCCATTCCCCGATTCAGTATGCAGACGACAGAAAAGCAAAGGATATTTTTGACAGTATCATATCAAAGATGGTCTCAAATGCCTCTTCAATAGAAAAACTGAGAGAAAACATTGAAGAGGTGGAATTGAGAGGCGGAGATGCGGATTTATTCAGAGAAAGATTGAGAGAAAAACTGGATAAATACACCGCCATTTACTTTGCTCTTGGTCCACCCTTCAGTTACATGTGGAAAAACATGGTCGGAGAGTTTGAATAGCCAGAACTGGTAAAAAACCTGCCTTACAATTTCAACTTATTAAACAAGATACAGACTTACATTCAGCATTCTTGCAGAATGGGTTATATAACCCGAAGATATTATGTCAACACCAGTACGAGCATATTCTTCAACATTTTCAGGTTTTATGCCTCCTGATGCCTCAAATAATATGTTTTTACCCAATCCAAGCTCTTCAATCCTGTCCATTACTGCTCTTATCATATCGGGGCTCATGTTATCGAACATTATTACGTCCACACATTCTTCTGCTGCCTCAATTGCCTCATTCAAGCTCCTGACCTCAATCTCGATTTTTCTTATAAAACTTGTTGATTTTGCAAGCTGGAGAGCTTTTTTAACGCTGCCAATCAGCAAAAGATGATTATTTTTGATGAGAACAGCATCTCCCGTAAAAAAACGGTGCGAATCTGCCCCCCCAATTACTGCTGCCATTTTCTCAAAAATCCTGAACCCGGGGGTTGTTTTCCTCGTTGCAGCGATTCTGATTGAGGGATTCACCCTTCTTGCCTTTTCAACCATCCCCTTCGTTACAGTTGCGATCCCGCTCATCCGCCCGAGAATATTTAAAGCAGTTCTCTCTGCCATCAGTATGTTTCCTGAACTTCCTTCAACATTCATGACGACCTGATTTTTCTTAACCATGCTTCCGTCGGTAACGGAGTCAGCTACGCTAACATCCATTAAATCAAATAATATCTTGACCACTTCTATACCTGCAACAGTGCCAGGTTCTTTTACCACAATGTTCGCCTTTGATTTTCTTTCAGGAATGAACGCAGATGTGACATCTCCAATTGAGAGGTCTTCTTCAAGAAATTCTTTCAGGCGTTTCTCAATTACAATTCTTGGTATCATTTAGGTACCCACTATTATTTTATCACCAATATTTTTAAGTGTTCGCACTGCGGATAAAGCGGCAAGATAGCTTGTTTTCGGATTTTTGGGAAAAGGGAGATTGTTTGAAACAGTAAGAATTTCTCCAAAACTACCTTTAACCTTTATTTCATGTATATTTGTCCTCAGTTCCGGGTCTGCAATAATTCTCACCTTTGTTTTATCAAATCCTATCCCAGCAAGGCTTACTGCAGCAGCGACATTAACATTCTGTGGAAAAAGCTCTACAGCCTCTCTCGCATTTCCGGTGAAGAGATGCTTTCTCTTCTTAATTTCTTCAGGTTTTATTCCATAAACGTCAAAAAAAGGAGCACCCGCAAGACTCTCTGGATTTTTTATCGTTGTGAGAGTAACTTCTTCAGCAAGATGTGATACACTTTTTAATGCGTCAAGACCTGACACGGCGCCGGAAGGTAGATAAACTTTTTTCCCATACTTTTCTGCAACAGACTCAATTTTTGTCAGCAGGTCTCTGTCAGAGAGTGCCCCCACAGACATTATCAAAAAATCAGCTTTTTCAAGTACTTTTTCTGCAAAAACTCGTACAGCTTCAGGTGAGGCAGCCTCCACAACCACATCCATATCAACCCCAATAAACTCATCAAAAGTTTCTGCCACATAAGCTCCACCGGAGGTTTCTTCAGCCCTTTCCTTAACGATATCGAAAACCACAACAACATCGGCAAAACCCTCAGTTCTTGAAGCTTCGACTATGACGCCTCCTATCGCTCCACAACCTATTAAACCAATGCGCACTAAGACACCTCTAACATGCGTTCTATCGACCTCTTCGCTCTGAGTGCAACATCCTCATTAATTTTAACGATATTATTTTCATTCAAAAGAGTCTTATAAACCACGTCGAGCTTATTCAGTTTCATCTCAATACATGTCGAAGCTCTGAGAGGTAAAAATGTTTTTCCTTCTATTTCTCTCTGCATCCTCTCTATTAATCCGATTTCAGTTCCAACAACTATAACCTCCGCATCACTCTCAACTGCATAGCGATACATCTGACTTGTTGAGCCTACGAAGTCTGAAGCTTCCTGCACCTCTGAATTGCATTCCGGGTGAACAATAATTTTAGCATCAGGGTGTCTGGAGCGGATTGCATATATATCTTCGATTCTGAAAACCTTGTGAACATAGCAATATCCGTGAGATGGCACGGGGATTACTCTCTTTCCTGTCTCCTTCTCTGCATACCATGCAAGGTTTGCATCCGGACCAAGCATCACCGTATCCCCATCAAGAGCCTCAACAACCTTTGAAGCATTTGCAGAAGTGCAACATATGTCTGCTTCTGCCTTGGAAGCTGCATAACTGTTGACGTATATAATGAATGGATATCCTGCTTTTTTCGCTTCTCTTACCCTCTCAGGCGGTAACTGAGCAGCCATTGGACACCTTGCATCTCTCGAAGGAATCAGAACGAGTTTGTCAGGATTGAGGATTGCGCCAGTCTCAGCCATAAAATCAACACCGCAGAATACGATGATGTCTGCTTTTGTTTTTGCTGCCTCCCGGGCTAACTCAAGACTATCTCCAATAAAATCAGCTATTTCCTGAATATCTGCATTTTGATAGTTGTGTGCAAGTATTACTGCATTCTTGTCATCTTTCAACCTGATTATTTCCTTTTTAAGCTCCATCGAACATATGTTCGAAAAATTGATATTTAAGTTTTCCCAGAGTTTTTTAATGCATGCAAAAGATAAAATTTTGAATTTTCTGAAAGACAGGAGAAGCGATGGTGTTATGCAGAGTGAAGTATGCTCTGCACTGAAACTCTCAAAATCAACTGTCTCAGAAATTCTTAAGGAGTTAGAAGCAGAAGAAGAGGTTGTAAAGAGGAAAATAGGAAAGTCCTGTAGAGTATGGCACGCAGACTTTGCTCCTTTCCCTGTCAAGAGGATGAGAATCGGTATTCTGAAAGCTGCGGAATACCCTCACGTTATTCTTGCTGCTGAGAAATTAAACGCACGTATCGTTGTTTTTGATAATGCACTCGACCTAACAAGGGCTTTGACCACTGGAAGCATAGATGCCGGTTGTTCACCACTCATTACTCAGGTGATGTTCGGATTGCTATTAAAATCAATCAAAATTCATGCTGTGGTTGCCTACAATGGCAGTGGAATTGTGAGTAAAAAAGAGATAAGAGATGCAAAGAGTTTTGCCACCACAGAACTCTCTGCTATGGAGAGCAATCTCAGATTGTTTATTGATGAACTCGGTATCCATGTAGAGAGAATCCGGTATTTCAATTCAGTTGACAACATGATAAAAAACTTCATGGAGTGTGAAATTGATGCTGTGGCAATATGGGAGCCCTATTTCTCATCGCTTGAAGGAATACATTACGAGTTCAGACAGATACTCGGAGAATTTCCCTGTTGTTCTCTTGCATCTAACGTGTCCTTTTACAGTACAAGAAAAAAAGAACTGACGTCTCTTATGGAAGAAATGAAAATGTGTCTCAAAGAGATGAATGAAGAAGAGATAGTCAGAGCGCACTCCTCATTCGGGTTCAAAAGAGATGAGATTTTAAAATGTTTGAACAGTTACAGGTTTTCTGCAGAAATTGGCAGAAAAGACATTGAATTTCTTGAAAGATACGGATTCAAACTCATTGGGGATAATATAGAATGTATATTCAATCCCTTAACTCAGTAAAAATCCAGAATAGAAAGGTGGCGCGAGGATGTGCTTAAAACACACCCTTCAGCGCCTTGGGTTTAACCGGGGGGGGTTTAAAGTGTCGGGGGTTTGAGGGTTGGTGTTCAGGGTTCTTGTTGAATGATATTCAAATTTTATATCGATTTTTTTCTTATATTCTATCCAACTCAAGTTAGTAAAATAATGTTCAAGGAAGTATATATACATATCGTGAACCATGTCATCTTTTAACATATAAGTTTCAATTATCTTTTCTTTTTTCATTTTGCCAGAAATCAAAAAATTACTCAAACCGTAATTAGCTTTCTGAACAATGTTTCTGAACAATGTTTCTTATATGGTTTAATACTATAAAAGTTAATGATTGTAATCACTCAATCCGGGGGAGGTATGCATGGGAAATGCTAATAAATGCACAGAATCTGAAGATTTAATTTTGCCAGATTACTCGTTTAACGGTCAGAACCATATTCCTAAAGGCGTGAATAGGTCTGTTTTCTTAATTTATTCAATCATTCTTCTTCTATTTTCATTCAACTGTGTACAGGCAGGCACAATATATGTTCCAGATGACTACTCATCAATTCAGTGGGGCTCCGCCAACTGTTTTATCCAGACTCCTGATTCTTCAGATGGTGTCTTGATAACCGCTGACCATGTGAATTTAAGTGGTTTTACAGACTCAAATCTGGACGGTATAGGAGATGACGTATACAATCTTGGGAATGAACAGGATGAATACCCCCTGATTCAGCCTTTTGAGAACTATGTTATCATTGAGCAATTTCAGATGCCGTTAGCCCCGAGCATTCCAATGTTCATCTATGGAATGGTATTTGACAGGGATTTATCCGAAAAAGCTCCTGAAAATACGACAGTCATCGCAATTACCGACAGGGGGCACTCTGTAGTTGGCAAAGTGGATGAAAACGGCTGGTATGGTCAACCAGTGAGTGACAGGCTTGTGATATCCGAATGCGATTCGTTCAACATAGTAATCGAATTAAACGGAACAATGTTACATCTTGGGCCATACCTGTGGGAGGAGGGAGCAATAAAGAGAATAGACCTCAATTACTCTACAATTCCGCCTTCAGCTATCACCAATCTTACAGCAACCACTGGAAACTTCTGGATAAGCTGGACATGGGAAAACCCTTCAGATTCTGATTTCGGGAGTGTGATAATTTACCTTGATGGTATTCCTGAAGCAAGCATTAGCGGAAGCAATTATAACAGAACCTTCGCTCCACACGAGACACACACAATCTCAATAAGGACGAGAGACGTATTCGGGAATATAAATACCACATGGGTAAATAACACAGCCACAATACCGAATAATCCTCCGGAACTATCCCACATTGAAGATTTTGTAATCGAGAAAGGAGATACAGTGGAAATCAGATTAAGTGCATCTGATATTGATGGGGATCAGCTGGTTTACTACTGTAACAGTACTGATATGTTCGTGAATTTCAATACCACTACTGGTGAGGGTGTAATCAGCACTGTTAACTGCACTCCCGGTGAATACGTCATCGAGTTTGGCGTAGCAGATTCATATGGCGGCTTTGACAATACAACCGTCAACGTTACGGTGAATGAGACACTTATGGCAGTTGCAAATCTAACTGCAGATACGTACTCTATCAAGACGACAGCAGGCTCAACTGCAACCTTCATCCTCAATTTAAATAATACCGGTAATCTGGAGGATAATTTCACTCTAATCGTTGATATTCCAGATGGTATATCTGCAACACTGAGCGATACCTTCATCAGGCTGAATGAAAGTGAGAATCGCACACTCACACTTGATGCAAGCTCTGGAAGTGAAGGAACTTACAGAATAAACATTACAGCGATTCCAGTCTCATTTCCTGAGAATTCTGATTTTGTCAACTTAACTGCGAAATTTGAAAAACAGTATCGAGCAGGAAGTGGAGGCGGGGGTGGACAGTACGGAATAGGCTACATTCCTCCGAAAAATCCCGTAGCTGTGATAGACTATGCTCCAGAGAAGCCTGCGGTAAACATAAGCATATTATTTAATGCGAGCGGTAGCTATGCAATAAACACAAGTATTAAGGCTTACTCATGGGATTTCGGAGATGGTTCCTCAGGTGAGGGTGTAACAGTAAACTACAGTTATGTTCTTCCGGGAAGGTATAGGGTTAAACTTGAGGTTGTTGATGAGGAAAAGAGGCTAAATTCCACATTCATCGAAATAAACGTCTCCAATGAGACCGTACTGTTCTTCAATCCGCCCACACCCGGAAATAACTCACTTTTGAATTACTCTTCAATCACAATAAATGTTACATCGAATAAACCAATCACACATTTGAGTTTACAATTAAATGGAGAAATCGAAGAGATGAACGGCAGTGATTTTAACTGGTGGCTGGATAAGAAAGGACTGAAGGACGGAGTGTATGCATTCTTGGTGTTTACAGACAATGCAACTTCGGAATTGAGGAATTTTGTGATTGACACAGAATCACCACAGATTGAAGATTTAAGTTATAGAGCAGGTTCTGACTGGATTCAATGGACGTGGACAAATCCTGATGACCTGAGTCAACTTGAGGTCTACCTGAATGGAGAATCGCAGCAGCTTACAGCAGATAATCAGTTAAATGCTACAAATCTTATCCCGGGCACGTACAAACTGGAGATAAAAACAGTAGATAAAGCCAACAATTCTGCTTATATATCCCAGACCGTTGAGATTTCTCCTGCCCGGAAAACCGAAACCCCAGCAACTATTTCAAAGATTGTTGAGACTATACCCGTCGAAGTCATTAAAGAGGAGAAGGACGTAAATGGTCCCCCTCAGACTCAGATTGTCCTGATTGTTGCAGGAGTTATTTCTGCAGTTGTTATTTTCATCGCCCTGAGGAGAAGAAGTTGAAAGTTAGGGATATCTGAATTTCATTTCATTTTCTGAAAATCAATAAATTTATCATTTTGAAAAACAAGTTATACTGGGGTATGGTAAAATGGAACATCAGGTTCTTGAAGAAGATATCGAGAAATTGATTGAACATGAAATATCTGATAAAGAAAAACTTCTCTGCAGGAATTGTAATGGAAAAATAAAAGACAAAGGATTTCTTCTGGTGGATTTAAAAGCTGATAGAGTTATCACCACATACTGTGAGAAGTGTGCCACTGAATTCAGAAAAGAGGAGCTCATTAAACACAGAAAAGATGTTTACTGAAAACTAAACAGGTAACATCTTTCCTCAAACATATCAAAAAATTTTTTAATTGCTGGAATATAATCAAGAAAGTGATAGAGCTTGACGAGGTTACGTTCAGGGAATTCATAAATGAAGAGTTCTCTGTTGTTGAATTTTACAGTGATTACTGTCCTTACTGCAGAATTGTCACATACATTCTTGAACCGCTCTGCAAGGAAATCGGAGTCAATGGTGGAAAAATAAATGTTGGAAGATACAGGAAAATCGGAAAAGAGTATGAAATCGAGCTCGTTCCGACTGTAATAGCATTTAACAGGGGAAGTGCGGTCGGAGGTTTTATGGGACTCGCATCAAAAACGGTTGTTGAGAGAGAACTCATCAGGCTTGCAGATAAATATGGAAATGGAAGCGAGCTTTAAAATTTCAAAAAATCGACTTTTTTGTAAGAAAATAGAAACCATACTGCCAGAGGTACGGCAAGTCCAAAGACTCCTATGGCATCAACAATAAATACGGCAATCTTATTGTTAAAATACGCCGGGAAGTGTGCCACAAGGTCAATTACGTGGACTGATAACAGAGCTAAAAGACCTAATAAAAGCATTCTGATCTTTCTCTCAACTTTCAGTGGGGTTGCTATAACCAGCGCAAAAAATGATACGAGATTGAAATTGTAAAGATGCACGTTTGTAAGCTGTAAACCTGAAATTTGTCCCTCTGTATAACCCATCAGGAACAAGAGGGGTTTGGACAACGCAAGAACAACTATCTGGTAATAAGCTCCAGCATAATACCACGCAGGCAGGATTATTATTGCTGCGATGAAGAACTTTGCAATGAAGTAAATTAAATGCCTATCCACTTCTTCCAATACCCTCTACCTCCTTTATTACCTTCAACCAGACGAAGAAAACTGCCACAACAAAAATTATGAATGTTGCCTGCCAGAAGTAAACATGAACAAATTCGAACATTGAGGGATATTTCACACCAACAATACCCAGAAAATACAGTCTAACAATATCGATAGCATACAGCAGTGGAACTCCTGCCGCAATTCCGTTTCCCTTATTTCTCAGCGTTGTTGGAAACGCCGCAACACATGATGCAAAAACAATGGAAGAATAGATAGCAGTGCACTCATCAATTATTTCCATTGAAAAACCATTGAGAAATATAATCTGACCGTCAGTCTCAGCGTTCATTCCAGAAATTGAGAGTAAAGTGCCTGTTATGGTTGCAGTTGTGCTTCTGAGTCCAGTTACAAGGATAGTGTCCTTTAGGAGATAGTATATGCTAAAAAGTACAATAGATGAGATTATGAACAGTGAAATGAATCTGATAACTTCTTTATCTTCAAACCACTTATGAGTTTCAGCTTTTATCTCCTTTTTCCTTCTTTTTTTGCTTTTTTTTGACATTTAATTCAGGAATGGTGGGGAGAACAATTTAACTTTTTTTAAAAATCGTTTGAGAGACGTTTTTTTACTGAACTGAGTTACTGAACTTAGTTTCGAAGTTTAGTTACTGAACTTAGTTTCGAAGTTTTAAACCATCCAGTGTAATTTTATCTTTCAAAAATTTTATTCTTATTATTATCATCTAAATTTAAATCTCAACTGATAAATACCGAAATTTTAAAATATTAGCTAAGAACGAAAAGGAGCAGGGTGGTAGTCTTATGAGTGAAGTTGAAATCTGTGACTGGCTCAGATGCAAATTTATGCTAAATAGATACAGTCTAAATGTGGGCGAACTGAGACATCATATTTCAGAATGTGAAAAATGCAGTAAGTTGTTTGAATCCGTTTAAAGCCCATAAAATCAATTTTTTAGTTTCCCTCTAAAAGGTCTCTCGTGGCTTTTTGAATTGCTTTCTCTGAATTATACTCAGGAGTCCATCCCATTTCTTTCAATTTGTCGATTGCAAGGAGCATTACCGGAACGTCACCCTTCCACCCCCTATCTCCTCCAGTGAATCTGAATTTCGGATTTAAGCCCATCTCCTTACAAACAATTTCTGCAATCTTTTTTACCTTAATCTGATCCTCGCTACCAATATTCATTATATTCACATCTTCTTTTGCCCTCAGACCAGAGAACATAGCATCTACGCAATCAGTAATGTATATGTAAGACTTATTCTGCTCTCCGTCCCCCAAAATCTCAAGTTCTTCTGGATTTTTCTTTAATTTGTTTATAAAGTCGTAAATGACACCATGATTGCTTCTCTTCCCTATCACATTTGCAAAACGGTAAATCCAGCTCTTCATGCCGAAGGTGTGGCAGTAGGATGCAATCAGAACCTCACAACCGAGCTTGCATGCCCCGTAAATCGAAATAGGAACCGTCGGGTAGTCTTCTGGAGTCGGTATAACATCAGCCTCTCCATATACAGTCGATGTGGATGTGAAAACAATCTCTCTCACATCACTTTTTCTCATCTCTTCGAGAAGATTGTAAGTTGCTGTCAGATTGTTGCCATAAATTCCATCCGGGTTCTCACTCCCTATTCTGACATCCGGGTTTGCGGCGATGTGCCATACCTGTTCAGTTTCTTTTAAAAGCTGTCTCAATTCTGCTCTATCGAAAATTAAATCGAGTTTATAAAATTTGGAATTTTTATTAACAAACTCAATATTTCCGGAGCTCAAATTGTCGACTACTGTAACATCATCTCTCATATCAATAAGTCTATCAACAATGTAGCTCCCGATAAAACCTGCTCCGCCAGTGACAAGAACATCCATAAGTAGATAGAAATCAGAAGATATATATACGGTTTTTGTCTTCCCGTATTTTCGTCTACAATGGAAACACCATAATCCTAAAATATTTGGTTGTCATAGAAAAAAAAGGTGATATAATGCTACCGAATCAGATGGTAAAATCACTCATAGGAAAAAACATTAGAGTGGAAATGAAAGGAGACGAGAGCGATTTAGTTGGAAGGCTCGAAAGTGTAGACGACTACATGAATATATTCCTTTCAAATGCTGTTGAATATAGAAATGGAGAAAAATTAAGAAGTCTTGGAAATCTTGTTCTTAGAGGAAATAACGTTATCCTGATTCAACCCTACGAAGGTTAGGAGAATTTTTAAATGGACACAAGAGAAGAGATTCTTCACATACTTGACCAGAAAGGGTCTATTCTCCAGAAAGATCTGTGGAAAGAATTGAGTATAGACAGCAGCAAATGTTCAAGAATTCTTCGCAAGCTTGAAAAGGAGGATCTGATAAGAAGGCTTGAAATCGTTGTTGATGGTGTAAAGACATTCAAGATAGTTCCAGCAGATGCTGAAATTGAGGAGGAGATTGAGGACGAGTTCAACTTGGAGGCTATAATGGAAAAAATGGAAGACCTGACAGGTCTTCCCCCATGTTTTGGCTGCAGTGAGTATGATTGCGAAGCCCTTAATTGTATAAAACTGGAGGTGTGGTTTTTAAGGAAATCAAAGATTGATTGAGCTATGAGAGAATCTGTAAAGCCACTTTTCTTTCTCTGCTTCTTGTATCAAAATTTATCACCACAATCTGCTGCCATGTACCTGTCAGCAATCTTCCCTCTTTAAAGGGTATAACTTCACTTGCACCCACGATGCTTGCCTTAACATGGCTTGAGCCGTTGTCATCGTGCCATGTCAGATGGTGATCATAGAATTCTCCATAAGGGGCAATTTTATCCATTATCCTCGGAAAATCTTTTTTCAATCCCGGTTCATACTCGATTGTTGTTATCGCACCGGTTGAACCTATCGAAAAGACCAGAACAGCTCCCTCGTTTTTCCCACTCTCTTTAACAAAATTAACCACTTCCTGAGTTATATCTGCCATCTCATTCATGTCAAGTTTTACAGAAATAATCTTCGTCATAAATAACCCTCCAGAGCTTTTTTAACAGCCTCCTCTGCATTTTCAGCAGGGCTCATACCCTTTATCATTATCGGCGGATTCAACCCGACAACTCTTTTTCCCTCCTTGAGCGCTATTGCAATCTCGCTGATAGTCCCCAGCCCACCGTCAATTGCTATTACTGCGTCACTTGAATGAGCTATAATCACATTTCTTGCATGTCCCATATTTGTGACAATCTTTATGTCAATAAAAGGATTTGCAAACTTTTTTTCTGAATACGGTAAAATACCGATTACAGTTCCTCCTTTACTCCTGGCACCTTTTGCACTTGCTTCCATAACCCCTCCAAGTCCACCGTTAATGACTATACAGTTGTTCTCTGCAAGCAATTCACCAACCCGGTATGCAGTTTTATATGTATCTTCATCACAATCTGAACCTCCAATCACTCCTACCTGAAACATGTCCAATCAACTTCAGGGCAATTTATTTGTCTTTGGGCTGATGTAAAGCAATAAGGTATTTTATAATTATTAATTACCATTTATTGTTTAAAATATCACGATTAATTTTAAACAAAAATGTATATATATTATAGGCTTTCATGTTAGAATATATGAGGTTGAGCTGTGAAGCCCCTCAGTTATCCAAAGTGGCTAAATTTAAGGACGAAACAGATTCTTTTTTCTTTTGTTGTACCTCGTGTCAGAAATATCTTCCTCATCATGTGTGTGTAATAACTCCTGATAAGCCGTCACCATGCGGTATTTCATATATTTCAGCAGAGAGACGTCCTGATTTTTATCAAAAAGTTGATAAGGGTGAAAGAATTGGGGTAGATGAATACGGGGGCGTAAACAGGGCGTTCGAGGAACTAAGTGAGGGAAAAATAAAAAAGGTTAAAATTCATTCTGTTCTCGACCACCCGTCCCCTTCAGGACTTCTGCAGCAATTGATTATTTTCTATATACCTGAGCAAGATGGTTTCGGGATTGTGGACAGAAACTATCCCGGTAAAACACCCACAGACATGACATTCAGGAGAATAGAGAGGCCTATTATGGGTAAACAGGTGAAGGGATTTGTAGGAGCAAGTTATGCATATCTCAAGAGTGATAACTTCATAATTGGAGAAGGGGGGTGGGACAGGGTTGTCTGGGTAAGTCCCAATGTTGAGAAATTTTTGAGGATTGCTGCCTTTACAATCGGGTAATTATTGAACTTTCTCCCATTTATAGAGTTCAACAATGTCTGCAAGCGTCCTTCCTTTACCAGCTATCTCAGCCCGTATCCTCTCCTCGTGTTTTTTAACTTCAAGTGATCTTCTTGCTATCTCATATACCTGCTGTTTTGGTAGCACCATGACTCCATTGTCATCGGCAACAATCCAGTCCCCGGGATTTACCTCAATCCCCCCGCAGTATATTTTGACATTTATTTCTCCAAAACCTTTGGACTCGCCAGCGTTCGGTACTTCCCTTTTTGCAAAGACAGGAAAGTCCATTTCTCTGATGTCATCGACATCTCTGACTGCCCCATCAATCACAACTCCCTCGATACCTTTGTTAATACAGCTGCTCGTTGCAAGCTCCCCCCACACTGCTTCATTGTCTCCAGAACACTTTATCACTATAATCTCGCCTTTTTCTGCTACATCTATTGCCTCTACAGTCTTTGCCCAGTCACCATCCATTGTCAGAACAGTAACAGCTTTTCCAACAATTTTTTTACCACTGATAAGAGGGCGAATATCTCTCATCGCGTATGCCCTGTGCATCGCATCGCTGATGTTGGGTGTCGAGACCTGTAGAAGAATTTCTCTTATTTCTTCCCCCATATTTTTCCTTTTTATCTTCGAGACACCCGAGTCTATTGCTTTTCTGAAGTTTTTCGCTGCTCTGGTAACGTTTCCTGACTTTGTAATATTGCTGCCCACGATTATGACCTTAGCTCCAAGTGAAGAGCATAATGCTGCTCTTTCAACATCGAGCCCTCCAGCCACAGCAACGGGGATACTTACTTTCTCAAGAATGCGTTTAAGATTCACAATTGGGTCAACACCAACCATCTGCTCATCAATTCCGACATGAACATTCAGATAATCTATGTCCATTGCTGAGAGTTCATCTGCTCTTTTAACAGGGTCAGAAGTGTTCATGAGGTCAACCATCACCTCGCAACCGTACTTTCTGGCTGCTTTAACTGACTCCCTAATTGTCGAATCGGCACTCAGCCCGAGAATTATAACCACGTCCGCCCCACTTCTTGCTGCCATCTCTATTTCAGCCTTGCCAGTGTCTATTGTCTTCATATCTGCAACAATCCTGCAGTCAAATGATTTTTTTAATTCTCTGACTGCATTCATTCCTTCACTTTTGATGAGGGGTGTTCCGGCTTCAATCCAGTCAGCACCGCCTTCAAGGGCTTCTCTGCCAATCTCCACAGCTCTTTTTAGTTCAAGGAGGTCGAGAGCAACCTGAAGAATGACTTTATCCATGAAGTTATTTGATGTGTTCTGTATTAATTTTTTTATTGTCTCATCTTTCCATGTATTTCTACAGCTAATTACTACAATTTCTCTTCATAAGTCTAATTCAAACTGATAGTCTCAGAGATTATCAAACACATAATGAGAAATTAAACATAAAAGTTTAAATAGCGAATGTCTGCAGAGTGATGGGGTTAAGATAATATAAAAGTTTAAAGAATATTCATCAAAATATTCCTGATGGAAAAGGTGGGGAAGAATCCCGGGGGTGACCTCTCCGAATCACTCCTTTTTCTAAGGGGGATTTGCCCAGAAGAATTTCGAAATTGAAATTCGATTATATAAAAAATCTATTAGGTAAATTAATTACTTTAAATAACTATTAAATCATTATCATTATTTATTCTAATCATCTAATTTGATGTTAAACATAAAAGTTAAATACTATTTATTAATAAGATTGGTGAGACGTTACAGAAAAACTAAGTAGTTTGAAAGGGAATCCCGGGGGGTGACCTCTCCAACCGGCATCATCCACTCCTTTTTGGAAACGGGGTTCCGTTTCAGGAGGACTGTGTAGTGTTGGGGAATGGATGTGGGACTCCTACCATCAACAATTCCTTCCCTCTTTTTTAAAATAAAAGGCTGACAGAGAAATGAGCTAAGATGGAGTTGAGGTGATAATTGCCCTCTCTCCCGCTTTAAAAAGGTATAACCAGTTGTCCCCCGTGAGGTTTCTCTCAAGACCGTTTCTAAAATCCCAGTATCTCTCTGGAGGGATTGTAAAACGGAGAGTAACTTTTCCTGCATCCAGTTTCTTTAACGCTAACTCAATAAGAGAAATTTCAAATTTTACGATATCCAGAACCCTGTATCTCTTTAAGAACGAGGATGTCACTTCGTCATCGGATGTCAGCAGTGTTCTTCTATTTTCTTTTTTAATAATTTTTGCATCGAAGTTCAACTTTCCAAGAAGATTTGGCAGTAATTCTGCCTTTGCAACTGTATTATCAACTTCGAAAATAAATGACTCTATTTTATCTGAGAATTCTAATTCGCGGGGTTCGTCCTCATCTGTAATTCGCTCCAGCGAAGGAATAGAGATGGCGGAGCGTTCATATTCTCCGAGTGCACCAGTATAGAGGGCAAGTCTATTCAGTCTGAAGTCAAGAGAAGTATATTCTTTCTCTCCAGCTATTTTAATTCTTGAGGGTGGTATCTGAGGCGGTAATTCAAAAGCTATGTCCTTTCCACCGTATTTTTCAATTATTTTCAGAGGATTTGGTTCAAGATTCTCAATTGTTCTAAATTTTTCACCAGGTGGTCTTGAGGGGTCAGAAAATATTATCTCAGCGTCCCCCACTTGCCTGATGACTTCATCACTCAGAGCGTTCCCTTCAATTATCTCGATGTTATTAAGACCGAATGCTTCAGCATTCAATCTTGCATAAAATGCCCTCTTTCTGTTAATCTCAACACCATAAATTTTATCGCAAACTCTCGCAAAGAACAGAAGCTGAATTCCCACCCCGCAGCTCACATCTGCGAGAACGCCACATCTGAGTCTTTCCGCTCTGTATTTTGCTACCTGTTCCGGGGTGGAATACCGCAAACCGAACTCGTCAAGGTAAAGCTTTTTTGCAAAATTTCCGAACTTCTTTTTTGCTTTAATCCTGAGCTTTGCAACCTCGAAAATCTCAGATGGACTCAGCAAACTTCCCTTTAACTTTCTGATTATTTTCTTCTCAGAATATCCCTTTCTGATAAGAGACTGAGCTTTTTTTATTGCCTTCTCGTCCTTCATTAATTTGACTTCTTCTTTTTTATTACCACCACATCTCCCAGTGTGGGGGTCATACCGCCCTTCTTAAGATCTATTTTTACTTCGGGAACTTTTTCCCTCAATTTTACATTGAACAATCTTTCAATTTTGTCAATAACAGAAGGTTCAGGATTAATTTCAGCATTTTCAATTTTCCGTATCAGAGACTCTTTTTCCTGAATTTTCCTGGCAAGAACTTCCTGACTCCATCCCTTTTTTTCCCTCTCCCTCTTTATAATCTTATTATAATTTTCAAGTAATTCATCTGTAAATTCAATGGCTGTAGAGGGAGCTCTCTTCCTTATCAAGACTCTTTTTACTCCTTTTTGAGAAGCTTTGGAGACTTTCTTCTCCGTACCAAGGTTCTTACACGCATGGCAGACAGTAACCTCACTCCCCTCAACAAGTATTTTGATGCCGCTGCCCTTAATTTCTTTGCCGCATATCTCGCATTCCATAATATTCACCTTGTTATTATCCAATAAATTCTTATACTGGTTAGTCCTATTTAAATCTGGAGGCTCTACAGTGAGCGAAGATACTGGAGCGAAAAATGTAAAGGAGAATATAGATTTATCGGAATACCTCGTCGATAGATTGAAACAACTCGAAGAGGAATATGTCAGACTTAAAGAACATTATCGAAGACTTGAAGACGAGAAGAGATTCGTCGAAAGTGAAAGAATTCGTTACGAAAGAGAAGTTAGAAGATTAAGAAGCGAAATTGAAAGATTAAGATCACCACCATTACTTGTAGGTCATGTTTCTGATGTCCTTGAAGATGGACGCGTTGTAATAAAGAGCAGTACAGGACCGAAATTTGTTGTCCATACATCACAATATCTTGAGAAAGAAGAAATTAAACCCGGAACAAGGGTTGCCATGAATCAGCAGACCTTAGCCGTTGTGGGTTTGCTGCCTTCACCAAAAGACCCCACAATCTATGGTTTCGAGGTTGAAGACAAGCCTGATGTAAAATACATAGACATTGGCGGTCTTAAGAACCAGATAGAAGAGCTGAGAGAAACAGTCGAGCTCCCGTTGCTGAAACCTGAGTTGTTCAAAGAGATTGGCATCGAACCTCCCAAAGGTATACTTCTATTTGGGCCGCCTGGAACAGGTAAAACATTGCTTGCTAAGGCAGTTGCGCACCACACGGATGCAACGTTTATCAGGGTTGTTGGCAGCGAATTCGTCCAGAAATATATTGGTGAAGGTGCAAGACTTGTAAGAGAAGTATTCCAGTTTGCGAAAGAAAAAGCACCATCTATCATTTTCATTGATGAACTTGATGCAATTGCTGCAAAGAGGACTGGAAGTGATACAAGCGGTGATAGGGAAGTTCAGCGCACACTGATGCAATTACTTGCGGAGATGGATGGGTTTGATCCGAGAGGAGACGTGAAACTCATCGGTGCAACAAACAGAATTGACATACTTGACCCGGCGATTCTGAGACCCGGAAGATTCGATAGAATCATTGAAATCCAGTTGCCTAACTTTGAATCAAGAGTCCAGATATTCAAGATTCATTCAAGAGATATGAAGCTGGATGGTATTGACTTCAATCAGCTTGCAGATGTTACAGAAACTGCGAGTGGAGCAGATATCAAAGCTATAGTGACGGAAGCAGGGATGCTTGCAATCAGAGAAGAGAGGTCAGAGGTTAAAATGGAAGATTTCATGAAAGCAGTTGAAAAAGTGATGAAGAAAACTTCAAACATCCCTGTTGAAATGAAAGGAGTAATGTTCGTCTGATTTCAGCGAAAAAAGAGAGCCTCCTATTTTTTTAATTGTTTATAATATGGGCGTATGACACGATGGCAAATTGCATTAAGGGACTACCGTTAGGTAGTCGCTTGCACTCTCCAGAGGTGCAGCTCTGGTTTTTACACTCTTTTGCCTTTGACTCTTTCAAGATCAAACTTACCTTTTTCTGAAATATGCATTACAGCTAACGTCCCTGCCATAACGGGGTCATTTACAACTAAATCAGAAACTCTTGGTACACTCCCGAACATATTCAGAGAGATGACGGGAATTCCAAAGCTCTTCAATCTTTTAATTTCCTCGCTGATTTTTCCCCCCATCAGTCCACCTGCGAGAATCAGCACCTCAGCCCTGTGGAGTCTTGCCACAGCCCTGACTGCCTCAGCCAGCTCCTCCTCTCCAATTACAGGCATGGTATCAACACTGATGTGTTCACCACGCAAGTTATGTCTGTCAGCTTCACTGATGGCACCGAAAGCAGCCTGCGAGACTAAAGCTCCTCCACCGAATATGATAATTCTCTTTCCAAAAACTCTTTCAAATGTTCTCTCTTCCAGTGCCTCTATCACTGTAGGCAACTCCGATATTTCCTGCAGGATTGAATCAAAGTCACCACCATCCACCTCTAAATAGATGAGGGCATTTCCTTTGTGTTCACCACTCTCGATGATGAAGCTCTGTGCAAAGGTTATATTTCCTCCTTTCTCAGCCACAGCTGATGTAATATCTCTGAGAACACCGATTTCGTTCTTTGCAACTATCTGGATGCCCCTCATCTCTGACATCAGAACTTTGCTCCGGTAAGAGTCTTTGTTTCGAGGACTCCGTCAACAGCCCTTATTTTTTTAACAACAATCTCACTCAACTGCTCAAAGTCCCTGACAACTATTTTTGCTATTAAATCATATTCTCCAAAAAGGGGATATAGCTCTTCAACCTCGTCAATTGAAGATAGAATCTCGTAAACTCGACGTTCTCTCTTTGGTGAGACTTTTATAAGAACAAATCCAAGCGCCATTGTGTTAAATTCTCACAGGGTTATAAAAATTTTTGTATTATTGAAACCGCTTCCTCACTTTTTTGAGGTTTCTTTCTTTTCCTTTTTTAAGGTAATACAAACGTCGTTGCCCCATCAGTCACAATTGCAGTCATAATCAAAAGAGATTTATATTTATAACCTGAATTACAGAACATGAAAGATACTATAGTTATAATTGGTGTTCTTATTGGTTTTTTATTTGGTATGAGCGGTATAGCCACCCTTTTTAATCTCATGAGTGAAGCAATCACCGAAACAGCGGTTCAATTAGCCCAGTTAAGTGCCCTATCAACTATTGTTCTGCTCGTAGTGGCAATAATTTTGATAATAAAAATTAAAATCATATCATCACTGATTGTTGGTGCAATAATAGGGGCGGTGCTGAATATCATACTTGAAGTAAACGATATACACGTTGTCAATGAGATCTATTATGCAATTTTGAATATGATTTGACAGTGAAAGAGTTGAAACTTAAATGGTGGCAAAAAAAGTCGCATTGGGTGGTACATTCGAACCTCTGCATGAAGGTCATAAAAAGCTGATTGAAGTTGCAATGTCACTTGGTGAGGTAACAATTGGAGTTACAAACGATGACCTTGCACGAAAAAGATTGAGGTCAGTACTTCCCTATGAGATAAGAGCAGAGAACATAAAGAGATACATCCTTTCCAGATATGGCTTAAAACCTGAAATAATAAGAATAGATGACGTTTATGGCAATACCCTCGATGTTGATTTTGATTATATTGTTGTCTCACCTGAAACATACGACGTTGCCCTTGTAATAAACAGAAAGCGAAGAGAACTGAATAAAAGAGAGATAGAGATTATTAAAGTCGATTTTATTCTCGCTCAGGACGGAAAACCAATCTCCTCAACCAGAATAAAATGTGGCGAGATAGACAGATTTGGCAGTCTGATATGAGAGTGATTGCAGGTTCACTCAACCCAACAAAAATTGAAGGGATTGAAGTCGGTAGCGGGATGGTAGAGGCTAAGGAATTGAGAATGGCTTTGATTCTGTTGATAGACTCTGAATTATATGACTTATGATGTAATAAGACCATTCGACCCATGGAAATCTGAACTGTGTACATGCCCTGATAAATTCTCTTTTAACCCATATACTGGATGTTCGCACGGCTGCTTGTACTGCTACGCAACTTATATCCCTCGATTCTACTGGCTCAGAGAGAAGAAAAACTTACTCAGAAGACTTGAAAAAGACCTAAAAAAGCTTGAATCTCCTTTGATTTCAATGTCAAATAGCTCAGACCCATATCCATCTGTTGAGAAGCAGTATGGAATAACAAGAAAATGCCTGGAGATTATGAAAGGATACAGGATTAAGCTTCTTATTGTAACCAAGAGTGATATCGTTGCAAGAGACCTGAACTTGCTATCGGAGATGCAATGTGCTGTCAGCATATCAATTACCTCTATCCAGAAAAATCCTCTCGAGCCTTCTGCACCTGAACCGGAAAGAAGAGTTGGCGCATTAAGAAAGATTTATGACGCAGGAATCCCTGCTATTCTCAGACTCGACCCCATCATACCCTACGTAAACGAAAATAGCATAGAAGATATAATCGAATCATGCAGTTTTGTCGACCACATTGTTACATCAACGCTTAAATTAAGGAAGGATTCTTTCAACCGGGTAATCAGGAGACTTCCTGAACTGGAAGGAAGGTATAAAAAGCTCTATTTTGAATGTGGGGAGAAAATACACAACTCATGGTATCTGCCTGCTGAATCAAGAGAATCAATCCTCAAAAAAGTGGTGGAGAAGTGCAGGGAATTTGGAATAAGCTACGGATTTTGCAGAGAGGGTTTTGAATTCAATGGAGGGAGCTGCGATGGCAGTCATTTAATCATAAAATAAATTGAAGATTGTAATCAACAGCAACAGCATTGCGGTCGAGTCTTAAAGCTTCGAAGGGAAAGTGTCCCCATACATGTTCTTATTGGTTAAAAATGTTTTGTCTAAGACTCTAAATTTTAAAAACGTAATCTGAAGAATACTTTAACTTTTTAGTCCTTTTTTCGGTTTTGGGACAAAATTCACAGACTCATTCTTCTACCACATACTTTGTAACAATCACATAAACCCTCCTCTTGAGATATCTCTTTGGTACATCTGCCTTG